>SLHN01000097.1 GCA_007136145.1 Thioalkalivibrio sp. | reverse complement strand
TGACGAGTATCGGAAAAGGATTGAGAGAATGAGTGCCAAGATTTCCCGCGTCGTGCTGGCCTACTCCGGCGGGTTGGATACGTCCGTGATCCTCAAGTGGCTGCAGGACAAGTACGGCTGCGAGGTGATCACCTTCACCGCTGATCTTGGTCAGGGCGAGGAGGTCGAGCCCGCTCGGGCCAAGGCCGAGGCGATGGGGGTGAAGCAGATCTATATCGAGGATCTGCGCGAGGAATTCGTGCGCGATTACGTGTTCCCGATGTTTCGCGCCAACACCCTGTACGAGGGTGAATACCTGTTGGGGACCTCGATTGCCCGACCGCTGATCGCGCGCAGACTGGTGGAGATCGCGAACGAGACCGGGGCCGATGCCATCGCACACGGCGCGACCGGCAAGGGCAACGATCAGGTCCGGTTCGAGTTGGGCGCTTATGCGCTGAAGCCGGGGATCCAGGTCATCGCGCCTTGGCGGGAGTGGGACCTGACGTCGCGTGAGCGCCTGATGGCCTACGCCGAGCAGCATGGCATCCCGGTGGACTTTGCCAAGCAGGGCAAGAAGTCGCCGTATTCCATGGACGCTAACCTGCTCCATATTTCCTACGAGGGTGGTCCGCTTGAGGATCCATGGACCGAGGCCGAGGAGGACATGTGGCGCTGGACGGTTTCCCCCGAGCAGGCACCGGACGAATCGTCCATCCTGGAGATCGGTTTCGAACGCGGCGACCCCGTGAGCCTGAACGGCATGCCACTGAGCCCGGGACAACTGCTGGCCGAATTGAACCGGATCGGCGGCGAGAACGGCATCGGGCGCCTGGATCTGGTCGAGAACCGCTATGTTGGCATGAAGTCCCGCGGTTGCTACGAAACCCCCGGTGGCACGATTCTTCTCAGGGCCCGGCGGGCGCTGGAGTCCCTGACGCTGGACCGCGAAGTGGCCCACTTGAAGGACGAACTGATGCCGCGCTATGCCAGCCTGATCTACAACGGCTACTGGTGGAGCCCGGAGCGGCGCATGCTGCAGGCTGCGATCGACCATACCCAGTCGGTGGTCAACGGTTCGGTCCGTCTGCGTCTCTACAAAGGCAATGTCATCGTGGCTGGGCGGCGGTCGGAGTCCGACAGCTTATTCGACGACGCGATCGCCACCTTCGAGGAGGATGCCGGCGCCTTCGACCAGAAGGATGCCGCGGGCTTCATCAAACTCAACGCGCTGCGACTGCGGATCGCGGCGAGCCGCAACCGGTCACAGGGTTGAATATCTCCGTTTCCCGGGTCCGCCGGCCCTGCGCCGATATCCCGGCCGACCGAATGCCTTGCGGAGCCGTCGAGACCGACGGCTTGCGCTTCCGGGGAATGATGGCCCCAATGGGGAGCGATATCCGATGAATTCCCACCGCGACGGTCCATTTAGCGAACACGGACTCCGCACGTACCGAACCGCATGCTCGGCAACGCCCGTTCGACGTTCGTGCCGTTTGAGCCGATCAGTCCAGTAACCGAGGTCCGCACCATGACGCTATCGCACGCTTCCCTGACCCGCACGTTCGTGGCACTGGCTATCGCGGGCCTGGCGGGGTGCGCGAGTGTTCCGTCGGAGGACCGGGATCCGTCCGATCCCTTCGAACGCTACAACCGTGCGGTCTTCGCCTTCAACGATGGACTGGATCGAGCGATTCTGAAACCCACCGCCGAGGCTTACTCGGAACTGCCGCGACCGGTACGCACCGGGGTGGGCAATTTCTTTTCCAACCTGGATGACGTAAGGGTGGCGTTCAACAACGTCCTTCAGGGCAAGTTCCACGACGCGGCTTCCGACACGTCACGCGTTCTCTTCAATACCAGTTTTGGCCTGCTTGGCCTGATCGACGTCGCCAGTCCGATGGGGCTGGCCAAGAACAATGAGGATTTCGGACAGACATTGGGTGCCTGGGGGGTGCCCTCGGGACCCTATCTGCAAATCCCGTTCTGGGGTCCGAGCACCGTGCGCGATGCTCCCGCGCTCGTCGTCGACTTCTACACCCATCCCCGCAACTACTCGTTCAGCCATGGACGGCAGCTCCGCAAGCACTGGCAAGCGCTGTTCGTCCTGGATGTTATCGATACCCGTGCCGGCCTTCTTTCGACCGAGGCGGCGCTGGCAACGATGTCCGAAGACCGATACGCTGTAATGCGCGACGTGTGGTTGCAGCGCAGGGAGTTTCTTGTGCGTGATGGTGAACCGGTGAGCGACGAACGCTGGCTGGATGAGTTGGATGAACTCGATGAGCTGGAGGCGCTCGAGGCCATGGAGCGGGAGGAGAGCGGGTTGTGAGTCTGCACACCGTTGTCCCGATGCTCGAAATCCTCCGGTTGCGCCGTGGCCCTCAGGACCTCCCCGCGGATCAGGGGATTCTGGTCTTCTGGATGGGTTTGTCCGTGGTCACCGGGGTGCTCGTCGCGGCTCCGATGCACGGTGCTGCCACCAGTATTTTCCTGAGTGCGCTCGATCTCGCGGTGCTGTATCTGTTCGTGCTCACGCTTCTGGGGCTGAAGGGTCTGACCGCGCGCTGGCTGCAGACCTATATCGCCTTGGTTGGGACCAGTGCTCTGTTGGGGTTGGTGATGGCGGTGCTCCTTTGGGCCTTGCCCCCGGATTTTGCACAGGAACAGGTTTCGGCGCCATCCATCATTGCCTACCTGGGTCTTCTTGTATGGCTGCTGCTGGTGTTCGGCCATGTGCTGCAGAACTCCCTTGATCTCGCCGGGCGGATGTCCGGGGTCGCCATCGCACTGGGATTCCTGATCCTGTCCAGCGTGGTGACCCAGTTGGCACTCGGATTGACGTCTGCATGACGCGTCCGATCCATGTGCTCGGGATCGGTGGCACGTTCATGGGCGGGCTGGCACAGCTTGCGGCCGCGTCGGGGGTGCGCGTGTCCGGTGCCGACGAGGGGCTTTATCCGCCAATGGACGGGCAATTGCGGCAGGCGGGCATTCCCTTTCACGAAGGTTATCGGCCGGAGGATCTGCCGGAAGATGCACTGGTCGTCGTCGGCAATGTGATGCGGCGCGGGCTGCCCGTCGTCGAGGCGATGCTCGACCGTGGGTCCGCGTACGTTTCGGGTCCACAGTGGCTGGCTGAACACATCCTGAGGGATCGCTGGGTGCTGGCGGTCGCGGGTACGCATGGCAAGACCACTACCGCGAGCATGCTCGCATTTCTGCTCGATGCCGCTGGACTGGATCCTGGTTTTCTGATCGGCGGTGTACCCCGCGATTTCGAGGTGAGCGCACGTCTGGGCGGTTCTCCGTTCTTCGTGATCGAAGCCGATGAGTACGATTGTGCATTCTTCGACAAAAGAGCCAAGTTCGTGCACTACCGTCCACGAACCCTGGTGTTGAACAATCTCGAATATGATCATGCCGATATCTATCCGGATATGGCATCGATCGAGCGGCAATTTCATCATTTGGTGCGCACCGTGCCCGGGCAGGGCCAGATCCTAGTCAATGCCGACTGTCCGGCGTTGCAGCGGGTCCTGGCGCAGGGCTGCTGGACACCTGTGCGGCATTATGCGGTGACTGCACCAGCCGAGCTGACCGCGAAGGCGCTGAATGCCGAGGCCTCCCGCTTCGATGTCCGGAGCAATGGGCATTCGGTGGGTATGGTGGCGTGGGCGCTGACAGGCGAACACAACATGGCCAATGCCCTTGCGGCACTGGGTGCTGCCAGGCATGCGGGTGTGCCGCTGGAGCAGAGTATCCCTACACTGGCCGCTTTTGGCGGAGTACGCAGACGTCAGGAGTTGCGTGGAGAGGTCAACGGCGTGCGGGTGATCGACGATTTCGCGCATCACCCGACTGCGATTCAGGCAACCCTGAGCGGTTTGCGCGCGGCAATGCCTGAGGCCAGCCGCCTGCTGGTGCTGCTGGAGTTGCGTTCCAACACGATGCGCATGGGTGTGCACGCCGAGACGCTGGGCGGGTCGCTCGATACCGCCGACCGGGTCTTCCTGTTCCGGCCGGACGCGCTTGGTTGGTCGCCGGATGCGCTTTCGCGAACACTTGGGCCCCGCCTTCACATGGCGAGCGGGATCGACGAGCTTGCGGCGGCGACCGCTGACAATGCGCGTCCTGGCGACTGGGTTGTGATCATGAGCAACGGCGGATTTGGTGGCATCCACCATGCGTTACTGGCGCGGCTCAGAGAGCGGTGGCATGAAGTCCCCTGACGTCGCTTTGGCGCTGACCGGAGCTTCCGGAGTTCAATACGGTATCCGTCTCCTGGAATGCCTGGTATCGGCCGGAGTACCGATCCACCTGATGCTTTCCCGTCCGGCCCAGGTCGTCCTCGGGCTCGAGACCGACCTATCGGTCCCCGGCCGTCCGGTAGAGATCGGCCGATTCTTCAGTGAGCGCTTCCAGGCCGGTCCGGGCCAGATCCAGTGTTATGGTCCGGAGCAATGGACGGCTCCGGTGGCGAGCGGATCGGCGGTCCCGCGAGCGATGATCGTGTGTCCCTGTTCCACCGCCACCTTGGCTGCCGTCGCAAGTGGGGCCTCCCGCAGCCTGATCGAACGGGCTGCCGATGTCGTGCTCAAGGAACGGCGACAACTGCTGTTGGTCGTACGTGAGACACCTTTTTCCGAGGTGCATCTCGAAAACATGCTGAGGCTTGCGCGCATGGGTGCGGTGATCATGCCCGCCAATCCGGCCTTCTATCATAGACCACGAACACTCGATGACATGATCGATTTCATGGTGGCCCGCATCCTCGACCACCTGGACATCACCCATGAACTGGTGCCGCGCTGGGGTGGCCCATCAACCGGCGTGGGTGTTTAGAACCGATGAATTCCATCCCACTGTTTCCACTGAACACTGTGCTGTTTCCCGAGGGTCTGCTACCGCTTCGAATCTTCGAGACGCGTTATATCGACATGATTCGGGAATGCCTCCGCGGCGAGGGTGGTGGCTTCGTGGTGCTCTCGATTCGCGAGGGTATCGAGACTTCGGCCGAGGCGCGGTTTTCAACGCTGGGAACGCGTGCGGAAGTGATCGATTGGGAGCAACGGCCGGATGGATTGCTGGGGATCCTGGCCTGCGGACGCGAGAGAGTGAGAGTGGTCTCGCACGAACGCCGGCCGGACGGTCTGCTGGTCGGGCGGGTGGAAGCGGTCGAGGAGTGGCCTGCCCTGGAACTGCCCCTCGAATTTTCGTCGTTGGCTGGTCTTCTGGAACGGCTTCTGGATCAGTTGGGCGCGCCCTGGTCGCACCTGGAGCGCAGGGTCGGCGATTCCGCATGGGTGGCAGGGCGGCTGACAGAACTCTTGCCGCTGGATCTTGGCATCAAGCAGCAACTACTGGAGGAAGACGACCCTCTCGAGCGACTGCGGCGCCTGCGCTC
>SLHN01000266.1 GCA_007136145.1 Thioalkalivibrio sp. | reverse complement strand
CCCGACGCACGCGCAAGGGATTCCAGCGCGCCGATCATCTTGTCGCGGCCGGCCAGCTTCGCCCCGGCCTCGTCGGCGCGGAATTCCCGCTGGCGCGAGAACCACATCACGATGATCGAAGCCAGGATCGCCAGCAGGATTTCCGCGACAATCGTGGTAATCCAGAAGGCAGGGCCATGGCCCTGTTCGTTCTTGAACACCACGCGGTCCACAAAGTGACCTATCACGCGAGCGAGGAAAATCACGAAAGTGTTCACCACCCCCTGAATCAACGCGAGTGTGACCATATCGCCATTGGCAACGTGGCCGACTTCGTGACCCAGCACGGCCTCGACCTCGCCCTGCCCCATGGTCTGCATCAACCCGGTGCTGACCGCCACCAGCGCGTTGTTTCGACTCATTCCGGTGGCGAAGGCGTTGGGATCGGGTGAATCGTAGATCCCGACCTCCGGCATTCCGATTCCGGCCTCCCGGGCCTGACGGCGCACGGTATCGAACAGCCATTGCTCGGTGGCGTTGCGGGGCTTCTCGATCACGTGCACCTTCATCGTCTTCTTGGCCATCCATTTGGAGATCGCCAGCGAGATGAACGAGCCACCGAAACCGAACACAGCGGCAAAGATCAACAGAGCGTTGAGATTCAGCCCCACGCCCTCCTCATCGAGGATGCGCTCCACGCCGAGAATGCGCAGCGTGATGCTCAACACCACGATAATGGCGAGGTTGGTCCCCAAAAACAGCATGATACGTTTCATGGCGACTCCGAAAACTCCATCAGGAAAGTTGAATACTGCGTATTAGATGGGGCAGTGGCCCAGAAATTCAAGCGACGAATCGTTTGTGTGCATTATCACCCCGGCCGATGCCGGGGAGGTCTTGCGCACGGCAACCGCCCATCGGCGGGTAGCGAGCCACGTTTCGTGTCCCGCCGGGTTCCCCGTGCGCACCCCGATGCCTCATCAAGTGGTCTGAACCTCCAACCGGTCCACCTTCTGGTAGCCACGCGGCAGTTTGTGACCACGGCGGCCCCGCTCCGCCTCGTATTCGGCCCATTCCGCCGGCCCCATACCCTTGAATCGCTTCCCGGCATGAATGACCAGCGTAGCACTCTGCTGCAGTACCACCACGGCAACGACCCGCTCCTGCCCGGCCTTCAGCCGTGCCGGAGGAATACCGATGATCTTGTTGCCCTTGCCGCGCGCCATCGCAGGCAGATCCGCGGCGGCGACGATCAGCAGGTAGCCGTCGGAGGTAACAACCGCGATACGGTCGTTACCGACATCCGGTATGCGGCGAGGTGGCAGCACGTCAGCACCTTTGGATACGCTCAGCACGGTCTTCCCTGCCTTCTGACGGCTGAACAGGTCTCCGAGTTGAACGATGAAGCCATAACCATGGTCGGTGGCCAGCAGCCAGTTTTCCTCCGCCGAACCCGAGGCCAGACCGACGAAACGCCCGCCATCAGCCGGTGTAACACGCCCCGAAAGGGGCTCTCCCTGTCCACGCGCGGAGGGCAGGGTATGAGCTGGAAGCGTGTAGGCTCTACCGGTCGAATCGAGAAACGCCACCAACTGGTTGCTGCGCCCCGCCAGCGCATCCAGGAAACCATCGCCAGCCTTGTAGCTCAGTGCGGCTGGGTCCACCTCGTGCCCTTTCGCGGCACGGACCCAACCCATCCTTGACAATACGATGGTCAACGGCTCGGTCGGAATCAGCGCGGTCTCGTCGAGCGCCTGCGCGGCGGCACGCTGCACCAGCGGCGAGCGCCGATCGTCGCCGAAGGCCTCGGCGTCCGCCCGAATCTCGTCCGCGACCAGCCGCTTCAGCCGCTTCTCCGATCCCAGGGTCTTCTCCAGGTGCTCGCGTTCGGCCGCAAGTTCGTCCTGCTCACCGCGAATCTTCATCTCTTCCAGCTTCGCGAGATGGCGCAGCTTCAGTTCCAGAATGGCTTCGGCCTGGATATCGGTGAGCCCGAACCGTTCCATCAGCACTGGCTTGGGCTTGTCGTTCTCGCGGATGATCCGGATCACCTCGTCGATGTTCAGGTACGCGATCAGCAGGCCCTCGAGTACATGCAGACGGGCGAGCACCTTGTCCAGGCGCCACTGCAGACGCCGACGCACGGTGGTCACCCGAAAGCCCAGCCATTCGCCCAGCAGCGTGAGCAGATCCTTGACTCGGGGGCGACCATCGAGGCCGATCAGATTCATGTTGACCCGGTAGCTCTTCTCGAGGTCGGTGGTGGCGAACAGATGCGCCATCAGCGATTCGACATCGACACGTTGGCTACGCGGCGTGATCACCAGCCGGGTCGGGTGCTCATGATCGGATTCGTCGCGCAGGTCCTCCACCATCGGTAACTTCCTGGCGTTGATCTGCGCGGCAATCTGCTCGAGTACGCGTGAACCCGACGCCTGGTAAGGCAACGCGGTCACAACAATATCACCGTTCTCGCGCTCGAAACGGGCGCGGGCGCGCACCGAACCATGACCGCTCGCGTACATCCTCCGCAGCTCCTCGTGCGGCGTGATGATCTCTGCCGCGGTCGGAAAGTCCGGCCCCTGGATCGATTCGAGCAGGTCGTCAAGAGTTGCGCCGGGGTTCTCCAGCAAATGCACACAGGCCGCGGCCACCTCGCGCAGATTGTGCGGCAGGATATCGGTCGCCATGCCCACCGCAATTCCGGTGGCACCGTTCAGCAGAACGTTCGGCAGCCGTGCCGGAAGCATCTTCGGTTCTTCCAGTGTGCCGTCGAAATTTGGCAGCCAATCGGCAGTACCCTGATCAAGTTCGGACAGCAGCAACTGCGCATAGCGCGACAGCCGCGACTCGGTGTAGCGCATCGCGGCGAAACTCTTGGGGTCGTCCGGTGAACCCCAGTTACCCTGCCCGTCCACGAACGGATAACGGTAGGAAAACGGCTGGGCCATCAGCACCATGGCCTCGTAACAGGCGCTGTCCCCGTGCGGGTGGAACTTGCCCAGCACGTCGCCGACGGTACGCGCTGATTTCTTGTATTTCGCGGCCGCCGATAGCCCGAGTTCGCTCATCGCGTAGATGATGCGCCGCTGCACCGGCTTCAACCCATCGCCGATGTGCGGCAGGGCCCGGTCCAGGATCACGTACATGGAATAGTCCAGGTACGCCTTTTCGGTGTAATCCTTCAGCGGCAGACGCTCGGCGTCCGCGAAGTCGAGGGTAAGGTTCTCGGCCATGGTGTCCTTTCGTTCCCGTTGACAACGCCCGACGCCGCCCGCAACACACGCCGGGTTTGCCCGAATTGAAATGCCGCCGTACTGTAGCCAGTCTCGATCGCGCACGCCATCGAATGCACTGACTCCGGAGGCGAAACTTGGACGTGGAGACCGGCTGGATCGCCAGCGGCATCGCCGCGGCCGTGTTCCTGTTGGCCATCGCCAGCGCCGTGCATGCGCTGCTGCAGCGCCGAGAAACCGGAGCCGTCATCGCCTGGGTCGGATTGATCTTCCTGCTGCCGCTGGCCGGCTCGATCCTCTACTGGCTGTTCGGCGTCAACCGTATCCGCCGGCGTGCCCGCGCCCTGCGTGACGGCCACGGCCCCTCGCCGGCGCCTCGTCCCAGCCTCGCGGTGGCGCCCGAGCTGAGTGGGCGTTGGCAGGGATTGCTGGGTTCGGGCGACGCGCTGAGCCCCTTCACCCTCAGTGCCGGCAACCGCGTGACACCGCTGTTCGATGGCGATCAGGCTTACAGCGCGATGCTGAATGCAATCGATGGCGCGGAAAAGAGCATCGCACTGGCCACCTACATCTTCGATAGCGACCGCATCGGCCTGCGCTTTGCCGAACACCTGAGCGCGGCTCAAGAACGCGGTGTGGAGGTACGCGTTCTTATCGACGGAATCGGGGTCCGTTACAGCCGCCGCAGCATGATTACTCGCCTGCGCCGTCTCGGGGTGCGAAGCGCCGCCTTTCTTCCCGTTCATCTGCCACGCAGCCTCGCCGCCTTCAACCTTCGCAATCACCGGAAACTCCTGATCGTGGATGGTGCGTCCGCGTTCACCGGCGGCATGAACATCCGTCAGGGGCACTGCCGCACCGATCCCGGCACCCATCCGATCCGTGATCTGCATTTCCGGGTCGACGGACCCGTGGCGGAACAACTGCAGCGGGTATTCTGCGAGGATTGGCGATTCACCACCCACGAAACGCTGTCCGGACCCGCCTGGGTCACGACCACCACCCCGCCGGCTGGCCCGACATTCTGCCGGGGCCTTCCCGACGGTCCGGACGAAGACTTCGAGGTACTGCAGTTCACGTTGCTTGCCGCATTGGCAGAGGCGCGGCAACAGGTGACGGTGATCACACCTTACTTTCTCCCCAATGTCGAGCTTCTGAGTGCACTGAAAACGGCCGCGCTGCGAGGGGTCCAGGTCGACCTGCTGTTGCCCGAACGCGGGAACCTGCGTCTGGTGGAGTGGGCGAGCAACCCGCTGCACGCGGAGCTGGTCGAACGCGGCTGCCGCATCTGGCTGATCCCGCCACCGTTCCATCACGGCAAGTTGATGCTGGTCGACGCCTTCTGGGTGCTTCTCGGCTCGGCCAACTGGGATCCACGCAGCCTGCGCCTGAACTTCGAGTTCAACCTGGAATGCTACTCCGACACGCTGGGCCGGAACCTCGCGCAGTGGTGTGCGGATCTGCGCTCGCAATCCCGACTACTGACGCTGCAGGAGATTCAGCAACGCTCCCTGCTGCTCAGCCTGCGGGACGGCGCAGCCAGGCTGCTGACGCCGTACCTCTAGCGTGAAAGTCCCCTGTAGGGTGCCGTGAGGCGCAGCCGAACCGCACCGATACCACGCTGACCCTGGCTCCCGGGCCTCGAACGGCGCAATTCGCTGCGCTCATTGACACCCTACGCCTCCACCTTTCAGGTTCTGGGGTGGCTCGCACGCATGGCCGTGGGAGTCAGTGCCGCAGGCTTCTGGCCCTGCGTCCAGCAATTCCCACGCAGCGAAAGCGCGGCAACCGATCGCTCCTGTTGCACAAACGCGTTACCCTTACCTCATGAGAAACCTGCACCCAGAATACGGCGGTTGTTTCCTCTCCAGGCGGGACGGCAACCCGTCATGATCTTCGATCTTTTCCAGCGCGAGCCACTGCTGGACGACACCACCCGCGACTGGATCCACGAGGTTTTCGCCTGGGCCATGCGCCACCAGGGGCGCGAGATCTTTTTCGGCGGCACGCCGCTGGTATTGCCGACACCGGATTTCTTCCCTGGGCGTGCGGACAGCGCGCATGGAATGGCGCAATTGATCTTCGATACGGTGCGGGGACACGCCGGCCTGGGCCATTGGCCCTGCAAGCTGCTGGAACCCGGCGCCCTGGCTGCCCAGCCCTATCCGGGGCAACCCCCAGCCT
>SLHN01000168.1 GCA_007136145.1 Thioalkalivibrio sp. | reverse complement strand
TTCGCCCTTGTCATCCTGCCAGGGCACGCGAAAGATGATCTGGCGCTCCGGCTCGCAGATTCGCTGGATGATCTTCTGATCCGCCAGCTCGGGATGCTTGACCAGCACCGGACCCAGGGTTTCCAGAACCTCGTGCACCGCCTGATGAAATTCGGTCTCACCCGGATTGCGCCGAAGCACGTCGCGGTAAATCGGTTCCAGCTTCTCGTCGAGCCCTGCCACCATGATCCCTGTTCTCCCAGTCTGTCGGCCCGTCACGCATCATCGTGCGGGCCTTGCAAATTTCGTCAGCACTCCCCGTGACGCGATAATCCAAAGCCACGCCGCCGGGGCGGCCATGATCCTCGAAAAGGGGTACCCAACGCCAGCGTCAGGCGCGACTGTACGCGAGTCCATGCGCAACGAGCAGGTCATGGCCGGGCGGCCCATCCGCGGTGCGGCTATCAAAAACGATCCGATGGTCCGCCGACAGGATCACGATACGCTCACCCAGTTGTGGCACCAGAGCCATCTGGTGCGTGGCCACGATGGAAGTGAAAGGCCGCTCGCGCAGCCATTCCAGCATCCAGCCAACCGTGCGGGGGTCCAGGTTGGCGGTCGGCTCGTCGAGCAAAAGCACCTCGGGCTCGACGGCCAGGAGGCAAGCGAGGCACAAGCGCTGTTTCTCCCCGCCCGAAAGCTCGAACGGCGGTGCATCAAGGAACTCCCGCAGGTGCAACAGTTCCGCCCATTGCCGGATTCGCCGGTCCTGCTCCGCGGCCGACAGGTGGCGCAGACCGAACCCGATCTCGTCACGAACCGTGGGATTGAACAGCATCGACTCCGGATGCTGAAACATCAGCACCACCCGCTGGCGAAAATCCCTTTGCCAGGCACGGTCCTGCAGTGTGGCACGATCGATACTTCGCCCCGCGAATCGCAACGTGCCGCGACTGGGGGGAATCAGCCCATCGAGCACCCGTAGCAGGGTACTCTTGCCGCAGCCATTGATACCCAGGAGCACCACGCGCTCGCCCGGATCGATTGCAAGGTCGATTCCATCCAGCGCCTTGCGGCCGTTCGGGTAGGCGACCTCGACCTGCTCCAACTCCAGCAACGGAGCCGGTTCAGTCATGCAGGGCACCGCGCGAACGCATCGCCAGCGTTACCATCTCCGCGTTGTGCACGCCCTTGTCCAGCGCGGCCAGCCCGATGGCGGCGCTGCGCCGATAACGTTGCCGTAACGTCGCGGGTACCACCGTACGGCTGGTCTGAGCGAAGTGGTAGTCCTGAACCAGCCGGCGGAAGAGCCGCACCTGTCCGCGCACGATGACCAGCCAGCGGCGCGCCCCTGGCCATCGGACCAGCGCACGGTCGAGATCGACATCGCGCACCATCCAGGCGGTCAGCACGGCCAGTACGAGCACCCGCAGATTGATCAGCAGCAGTGGAGCCAGAACCGGCTCGCCGGTCAGCCAGCCCATCACCAGATAGCCCGAGGAGATCAGCAGCAATACCCAGAAGACCGGCCGCCCCGCGCGCAACAGAAGCCCGGCCCGGCCATCGCCCGAAAGCAACACGATGACGGCCAGCGCCAGTAGCAGGAGTACGGGGTGATGCACCAGCGTTACCGCAATCACCGTTCCCAGGTAGAGCGCCAGACGGGCGGAATGACCGGGAGTCCGCATTCAAGTGCTCCCGGTCGATTCGACCGGCAACCAGTGCCGCCGGCGCGCATGACGCCAGATCATCAACGTCAGCGCGCTTTCGGCCAGCGCGATGAACAGATGGGGTATCAGGATCGCCGGCAACGTCACCGACCAACCGAACGGAAAGAAGCGCGGACTTCCATCCGGCGCCTGGGCGATCAGTGGCTGCAAGCCAAGGACCAATGCGACCAGCAACGCGGACACGACAATGGAGATGGACACCGCGGCAACCACCGCAAGATCGATCTGCAACGGTCGCAACAAACGGAACAGCAGCCATGTGGTCCATGCGCCAACCAGACCCATCGCCAGCGCGTTCACCGGGAGCGCCGTGATCCCGCCCGCCCCCATCACCAGCGCCTGCAGCAGCAGCACCAGCGTGTACGCGAGAAACGCGACCCAGGGGCCAAAGATCAGTGTCAGCAGACCTACCCCGATGGCGTGACCCGACGTCCCGCCGGGCAATGGCAACATCAGGCTCGACAGCACGAAGGCCAGCGCGGCAAACACCGCGAGCCGTGGCAAGGCCTCGTCGCCGACCCGACGGCTGAACTCGCGCCCAGCCCACCACCAGAGTGGCGCGGCCACCAGCAGTGCCGGGAAATAGGTCTGCGGCGAGATCAGTCCGTCAGGGATATGCATGTCAGGCAGACCGCGGACCGGCACGGGCCACACGCCAGAGCCCTATGGCACCGAAAACACCCAGCAGGTAGCCCACACCGGCGATTACGCGGGCGGACTGCGACAAGACGGTCTCGTTCTCTCCTGCGACTGACAGCGAACCCGGCTCCACGTCGATCCGGACCTCGGCGCCATGGCCATCCTCGGTGGCGACCAAGACACGCCAGGGACCCGGTCGGTCGGGCCGGAATATGACCTCGCCGGCGGCATTGATCCGTCCGGTCTGAAACGGCCGGTGATCATCGGGACCCATGATCCGATAGCTCTCGAAGAAGGGTTTGTCACCACCGGGAAAGTAGAACTCCACCAACACCGCGGAATCCAGTGCGTATGTGTCATGCAACAACGCGTGCGCGGAAACCGGTGTCGGCAGTGTCAGGAACACGAATACGAGCCCCAGGCAGGAACTTCGCCACCAGGCCTCGCGCGCCCAATACCGCAACGGAAGCGTCGGAACCACAATTCGACTCAGTCGACGAAAAACGTGAGCGTGGAAGTGTAGCTCCGTCGGTCACAGACCCGCGGATCCGGGTAGTCCTCGCTGGCAAAGGCACGCACCAGCCAGTGGCCCTCGCTGGCCGGAACGAAGCGCGCGACGCCATCGGAGTCCGTGGGCACGCTGACGGCGTAGGATTCCTCTCCCTGCTGCTCAAAGCCCGCGTAAGTGGCCTTGACCTCGCCGGTCCATGGTTCTCCGTGAAAAGTCACGCGCACGGCCAGAGCATCTCCGGTCCGCAATGTACTCGGATTCACTAGGGGCAACAGTTCCAGCGGGTGGCCCTGCTCCCGGCGCCAGGAGTCGCCAGTGCCGTCACCGAATACGGCCTTCATTGTATTCACCGACTGGCTGCAACTGAATGCATCCGGATACTGCTCGCGCGAGGCCCGCCGGCCGCCCTCGATCGTACGGCTCCAGAATGCCGGGAGCTGTGCGATAGCCAGCAGGTGCGTCCCCGCACCGAGAGGAACCAGCGGATGCAGCTCCTGATCGTCCAAGGCAAGGGTGCGCGAGCGACCATCGGGCTCGATGATCCGGACCTCGTCCAGTTGATGCGGCGCCAGGCGACCGTCTCCCGGAAACCGATGACCAAAATGGATGCGGAACGCCGGAGCCGCATCACTCTCGGTCACGATGATCCACGGGTAGTGAGCGAAAGCCGGAGTGGTCATCGTGCCAAGACCCAGCAAAAGGGCGGTCACAGAGACCATGCGCAACAGGATGGATGAGAATAGGGAGTGGCGGAAACCTGCCTCGGACCCAGCCCGCGACCCACGCTCGTGCGCAGCGGGCACGGACATGCCAGTCGTCCCCGGGGTACCGCGAGGCGCGAGCGAACCGCACCGATGCCACGCCGGCCTTGGTTCCGAAGTCCCCGGGCCTCGAGCGGTGCAATTCGCTGCGCTCATTGACACCCTACGCCTGCACTTCTCGTTTTTCGGGGTGGCGGGCGTGGCCATGACAGGTTGCGTGAGTCGCCAGTAAGAAGTTTTCATCATATTTCCGATCTTACCCTCCCTGACGGTTTCAGACCAGTGCGACCAACGGCCAAAGGAGGTTTCTGACGATCATGCGATGCGCGCCAATCCGGGTATGCAGAGTGCCCATAAACGCAGCGGACGGCAGCGCAGCGCGTGCGAATGGCCGGAAACGCGAAAGGCTCACCTCGGTCAGGTACGGTTTGCGCCTCACCGCGCTGGCCGTTCACGCTCCCCCTTCGGTGCCAGGCGCGAATCCACCTCCGACCCATCGTACGACTCCACCACGCCGTGCGTCCCCGACCCCCGTGAAACCGTTCCGGCCGAGCGCCACAGCGTGCACGCCACCAAAGAACAGGCTGCGGTCCGCCCATAGCCGATGCTCGGGATACCGGCCCAGAAACGCGGCAAAGTCCGGATCACCCGCGAATCCTCCTTCAATACTCAGACGCTGATCCTCGAGATGGATACGCGGCGCACCCACTGCCGCCTCCAGCGGCATATCGAAGTCCAGCAGGTTGACCAGAACCTGCAGGATCGCGGTGCGGATCCGATTCGAGCCGCCGGAACCGAGCGCGACCTCGCCGCCGCCCACCCGTGCGACCAGTGTCGGCGCCATCATCGACGTCAGGCGCTCGTTCTCCCGCCATTGAAAGAAGCCACCAGGGTTGAGATCCTGCTCCCCCAGCATGTTGTTCAGCATGATGCCGGTATCCGGAATCAGCCGTCCGCAGCCCTCGCCGTTGCTGGCGGTCAGGCTCGCCACATTGCCGGCGCCATCCATTACACTGATATGCGTTGTGCCGCGCATCGCCGGCGAGCGCCCCTGCACCTCTTCGAGGTAACTGTCCAGAAGCACTGGATCCAGCAGCGACCAGGCGTCCCGTGATTGATTCACGCCGCTCATCGCTTCGAGACGGGCGCGATCGGTCAACGCCATCGCCCGCGAGAGCCGCTCAAGGTGCAGCGTGGATCCGAACGAGGTATCGGAAACATTCATCGACTCCAGCAGCTTCAGGGCGAAACCGAGCAGAATTCCACCTGACGAAGGCGGTGGGTTGGTCCAGATGTGATTACCCCGATAGTCGAGGGCGACCGCTTCCCGAGTCCGCGGTCGGTATTCGCGAAGATCCTCCAGCCGCAGCAGACCGCCATCGTGGCGGCACAGATCGGCGACCAAGTGCGCGAAATCCCCTTCGTGGAACCAGTGTTCGCCGTACCGACCGAGATGTTCCAGCACTGTGGCCAGCGCCGTCTGCCGCAGCAGGTCACCCTCCACCACCAGCGACTCGGGGTGGGTCGGGCTGGTGAACAGCGCGCGAGCTTCCGCGGAGAAGCCGTAAATCGCGGCAACGATCCGGAACGCGTGGGCCTGAAGCGCGTTGACCCGAACACCCTCCCGCGCCAGTCGCACCGCTGGCTCGGTCAACACGGACATGGGCAGAGACCCCAACTGCCGATGCACACTGAACAGGCCACGCACCATACCCGGTGTCGCGACCGAACCGAGGCCGATATGGAATTCCTGCTGGGCGTCGCCGAAATCGGCGACGATCGGCAGAAACTCGATCTCATCGAGTGGCCGCTTGTTCCGGGG
>SLHN01000009.1 GCA_007136145.1 Thioalkalivibrio sp. | reverse complement strand
TG
Source organism: Thioalkalivibrio sp. (assembly GCA_007136145.1). Taxonomy (GTDB): domain Bacteria; phylum Pseudomonadota; class Gammaproteobacteria; order Ectothiorhodospirales; family Ectothiorhodospiraceae; genus Thioalkalivibrio. The sequence goes on along the minus strand of SLHN01000009.1, from coordinate 5,485 downwards.
CATCCATCCGGTCTGCCACAGTTCGCGCATGCCGGCGTCGACGATCGGTATCCCGATGCGGCCCTGTTGCCACGCGCGCAGATCGCGTTCCGACTCGCGCCAGGGGAAGTCCAGGAAACGCGGGTTCAACGGCGCGTCGGTCGTGTGCGGGAAGTGGTAGAGAAGGTGATGGCCGAATTCCCGCCAGCCCACTTCGCGAACGAAGTGTTCGGGACCACCGGCGTCCAGGTCGAGCCCGGCGTCACGCAATGCCCAGATGACCTGCCGGGGCGAGATTTCCCCGAAGTGCAGATGCGGCGACAGGCGCGATGTTCCATGCCGGCCCGGGAGTTCACGGCCCTTGCCATAGCCTCTCACCGCCTCGTCGATGAAGTTCCGGAAGCGCTCCCAGGCGCCAGCCTCGCCCGGTGTCCAGGATTCAGCCAGACCTCGGTCCCAGGGGATGCCGGGCAGGAGGTTCAGCGTATCGAGAGGCGTCGAAGCGGGCCACTTCGAATCGCTGGCTGCGCCTGCATCCGTGGCATCGGACCCGGTGACACGCTGGTCGGGCGCGGGAATGCGCGCGTCCGGTCGCTCGGGCGCGATGTCGATGCCGGCCTTGCGGCACGCCTTCCAGAACGGCGAGAAGACCTTGTACGGTTCGCCACTGCCGGTGGCGATGCGCCAGGGTTCGTGCAACAGGGCCGCGTTGAAGCTGGTGACGGTCAGGCCGGCGTCGCGCAGCGCCCGCTTGATTTCCTGATCCCGGCGAATCACGGCGGGCTCATAGAGCCGATTCCAGAATATGGCATCGGCACCCGTTTCCCTGGCGAGATCCAACAATGTGGAAAGGCTTTCACCCTTGCGCAGGATCAGCCGGCTGCCGCGCTGTTCCAGCGCTTCCGCAAGCCGGGTCAGGCTGTGGTGCAGCCACCAGTTGGATGCCGCACCGGGTTGCCAGGGAGCTTCCTCCTCGGGCGCGTGGATGAACACCGGGATCACCGGCAGGCCGCGCTCGACGGCCGCGTGCAGTGCCGGCTGGTCGGCCAGACGCAGGTCGCGGCGCAGCCAGACGAGTGTCGCGCCCATCAGCGTGACCGCACCATCGGTCGGTTCGCGGTGAAACCACCGTCGACGGGCAGGATCTGGCCGGTGATCCAGCCGGATTGCTTGGACAGCAGCCAGGCTGCAGCGAGTGCCTGGTCCTCCGCCTGCGCGTAACGTCCCAGCGGGTGCTGTGCGGTGCAATTCGCTGCGTTCATTGGCCGCCTGCGTGTGGTTGGTTGTGGTTTCGTAGGGTGCCGTGAGGCGCAGCCGAACCGCACCGGCGGCGGTTGCCTCTGTTGGGTCCTGGCCGGTGCTGTGCGGCGCAATTCGCTGCGCTCATTGACACCCTACGAGGTCTTCCGGCTCAGTGTCTGGGCTGCTGCCAAAGTGCCTGCGGGAAGGATTATCATCTGCCGGGGCGTGTCGAGGCGGGCGAGGGTTTCGGCACCGGGGCCGGCGAGATAGGCGGGCGCGCCGTCTTCCACCAGTATTCGTTGCAGGCGGTCGGCATCGCTGCCGTGCAGCGATTGGGCGCTGCTGTGGATCACGATGGCGGGTGCGCCGAGGTTGTCACCGAGCGCCCGCAGCGCCGGTGCGGAAACAATGTCGGTCAGGGGTAGAACCCTGAGGCCGTGGCGTGCACAGGCCAGCAGGAACAGCAGGCCTTCAATTCGGCGGTGGCCGGCGCCGACGACGATGCAGGGGTACGGCGCCCCTTCGCAGAGCGGCAGGGCCGAATGCAGTTGTTCGTTGAGGGTCACCACGGCCCAGGAGGCGAAGAGCGCCAGCCGTGCTTCCGCCACCGGTTTCAGGCGGGCTTCCTCACGCAGGGCCTCGTAGGCTTCGAGGAATGCCCGGTCGTGCACGCCTTCCCAGCCGTGGTGCATCACCAATCGGGCGTAGACGCGTTCGAGTCGAAGAGTGCTGAGTTCCCGGGTGGCCTCGAGCATCGCCTGCGACAGCGGGTCGAGCGTATGCGCGGCCAGCCCCGCGCCTTCGCGACCTGTCCGTGTCTTGGAAACCGGCGCGGGAGGCGGGCTCTCGTTCGCCGCGCGCGGCCCGATGCCCTGATGATTCAGAACCCGTCCGACCTGGGATACGGCGACGCCGTCGTCCAGCAGTGTGAGGATGCGCCGGATGCGTTCGATGTCCTCGGCGCTGTAAAGGCGGTGCCCCTTGGGGGTCCGTACCGGACGGATCAGCCCGTAGCGGCGTTCCCATGCACGCAGTGTGACGGGGTTGATTCCGGTTTCCGCGCAGACGTGCCGAATGGGGAAGAGCCCATCACCCGGGTCGATCTCGTTGTCGAGCGCCTTGTTCATGTCGGTATTGTACAAGAATTGTACATAAATTCCATAGCCGAGGCCGTGGTAGTTTTGCCGGCCGGCATCGGTGCGGTTCGGCTTGCGCCTGACGGCATCCTACGGGGCCACGCCGGACCTGCGTAGGGTGCCAATGAGCGCAGCGAATTGCGCCGTTCAAGCAGGACGCGTTCTCAGTCGATCCTGAATGCCGCCCAGTAGAGCACGTACGTGGCGGGAGGCTGATTCCGTCGGCAGGGAATTTCCGGGCGTGCTGGGGTATCCCATTGTACGGGCACTGCGTGAGGAGCGATATCGATGATGGGTGTTGGGATCCGTAGTTTTCCCCGGAGCTGCTGGGTCATGCTGGGAATAGCCCTGTGGTTCTGGGCGTCCGGCGCAACCGCCCCTGCGTTGGCCGACTCGCGCGCGGCCCTGGCGGACAGTATTTCCCCGTACCTGCGCCTGCACGCGGATGACCCCGTGGCCTGGCGCGAGTGGCATCCGGCGCTGCTCGACGAAGCACGGCAGAGCGGCCGGCCACTGCTGATCTCGAGCGGATACTATGCCTGCCACTGGTGCCATGTGATGCAGGAAGAGAGTTTCAAGGATGCCGGCATCGCCGAACGTCTGAACCGGGATTACATACCCGTGAAGATCGACCGTGAACTGCACGGAGCCCTGGATCATTACCTGCTGGAATTCCTGCGCGCGACCCGGGGCAGCGCTGGCTGGCCGTTGAACGTCGTCGTTTTGCCGACAGGGGATGCCCTTTCCGGCGTGGTTTATGCGCCGCGTGACGATTTTGCGATCTTTCTGGACCGAATTACCGAGCGTCTGCGCGAGGATGGTGACGCATTGGCGACACTTGCACGCGAAGGTCGGATCGAGTTGACCGCTCGGCTCCGTGAAGGTGAGGTTCGCCTGTCCTCCGCGCGCGCGGCCCGATTGCCTGATGCGCTCTGGGCGGCAATGGAACGTGATGCCGATTTCCTTGCCGGCGGTTTCGGCGACCAGTCGAAGTTTCCGCAGGCACCGGCGCTGAGTGTCTTGTTGCAAGCAAAAGCCGGGGGGCGCGCACCGGACTGGGCCGCGGAATTCCTGGCAGTGACGCTGGACGAGATGGCGCGGTCGGGCCTGCGCGACGTGATCGGCGGTGGGTTCTTCCGCTATTCGGAAACGCCGGACTGGGGACGCCCACATTTCGAAATCATGCTCGAGGACCAGGCGCAGCTGGCGCGGCTGTACCTGCGCGCGGGGCGCCAGTTCGATCGTGCCGATTGGACCCGGATTGGTCGCGACACGCTTGCTTTCGTCGCGCGCGACATGGCGATCGATACCGCGGCGTTTGCGTCGGCTCTTTCAGCCATTGACACTGCTGGTCGCGAGGGCGGCGCTTATCTCTGGACTCCGGAACAGATCGACGACGCCCTCGCCGGGCATCCCGCTCCGGATCTGGTGCGGGCATGGTTCGGGTTTGACGCCGCACCGAGTTTCTCCGCGGGCAATCTGCCGAAGGAACAGGCCAGCCCGGCCGATCTTGCGGCGCGTTTTGGTGTTTCGGAAACAGCGCTTCTTGCTTACGTCGATCAGGGCCGCGAGGCATTGCTCGAGCAGCGCCGGACACGTGGGCTGCCCCGGGACGAGAAACAGTTGACCGGATTGCACGGGCTGTTGCTTTCGGCGCTCGCGCGGTTGCACGACGATGCCGAGCTGGGGCCGTTGGGTAACCGACTGGCCGAGCGGCTGCGGGGCGTCGCCCGTGATCCGGAGGTCTTGTCGCAATTGCTTGATCTTCCCAGCGACGTGGCTGGCGCTGCCGATCTCTCCGACTACGCCGCCCTGGCCTGGGGGCTCCATGATTGGGCCAAGGCCACTGGTGCCAGCGATCACGAGTCGCTGATTATCGGTTTGCTCGAAACCGCCTGGACCGACTTCAATGATGCCGACGGCTGGCGCGCGGCGCGGGAGCAGCCATTGCCGGGAATGGTGGCGCAGCGCTTTCATCCGGCGGTTCACAGGCCATCGGCGACAACCCTGATCCTGTCGTTGAGCCGGATTTACGCCGACCGTAGCGAATTCCTCCGCCGGGCGCTCGCGGATTTCGATCCGCGTCCGGGACGGGCCATCGAGACCGCCCCGCGCGAGCATGCGGGCCTGATTCTGCTGCTGACGAAGGTTGGGGGTGCAGGTGAATTCGGAAATCGGCAATAATCACGGTTTTGGTTGCCAACAGTTGTCCTGTTTGCCGTGAAGTGCAGCCGAACCGCCGATACCGCGCTGGCCGGTGGCGCCCGGGTTCCCGGGCCGCGAGCGGTGCCGTTCGCTGCGCTCATTGGCACTCTACGCCTTTCGTGGTCTGGGGTGGCCGTCGGCTCCTAAGGTGGGTTGGTGCGAATAAGGATGGTTTTTGGCTTATGGCGATGGCAGGCGGCAACGGGATCGAGACCAGCTTTCTGGAACAGTTCAACGGTGGTTTCGCCGGAATTCTCCATTGGCATCAGCTCGATGCCTTGTGGGCGCTCCTGCGTCGAGATGGGGATGGTTCCTGGTACCTCTACGCGGTCGGAGAAGAGCCTCCGGTATCGGCGGCAACTGCCGAACAGCTGGATCGTTTTGTTGGTGAGGTGGATGAATTGTTGCGCCGCGAACACCATCATGATTATTGCGGCGTGGTGTATGTGGACAGCCGCGACGCGCCGAGGTTGGTGAAGATCTTTGATCCCAACCATCTGGGTTCGAGTTGCGGTTCCTCCGGTGTGCGCGTGCTTCCTGGCTGGGTGGTTTCCCGCACGGCCCCGGTTGACCTGCAGGCGGCGATGCCGCCGACCCGCAGCCGCCAGCGCTGGTGGCGGCAGATCCTCACCAGCCACCCTTGACGTGAAAGTTCTGCCGTAGGGTGCCGTGAGGCACAGCCGAACCGCACCGGCCGGCCTTCGGGCCGCGAGCGGTGCAATTCGCTGCGCTCATTGACACCCTACGCGTTCCCACGTGCCTTTTGCATCCTGGGCGTGGTCGGTTGTGCCTCGTAGGGTGCCGCAAGGCGCAGCCGCACCGCACCGCACCGAACCGACGCTGGGCCTGGCGACCAAACCTCTGGGGCCGCGAGTGGCGCAATTCGCTGCGCTCATTGACACCCTACGCTGCCACCTTTCACC
>SLHN01000200.1 GCA_007136145.1 Thioalkalivibrio sp. | reverse complement strand
CGTGATGGGGGTCAACGACCAGTCATATCGACCCGATCAGCATCACGTGGTGACCGCCGCTTCCTGCACCACCAACTGTCTCGCCCCGATCGTGAAAGTCCTGCACGAGGGCGTTGGCATACGCCATGGTGCGATCCTGACCGTCCACGACATGACCAATACCCAGTCGCCCGTGGACCGGCCCCACCCGGACCTGCGACGCGCGCGTGCGGCCGGAATCTCGCTGATACCCACGACCACCGGGTCGGCACGAGCCATAGGCGACATCTTCCCGGAGCTGGATGGACGGTTGAACGGGCACGCGGTACGCGTACCATTGATGAACGCCTCGCTGACCGATTTCACCTTCGAGGCCGAACGTCCAACGACGGTCGAGGAAGTCAACGGGCTCCTGCTTGCCGCGGCCTCAAAAGGCCCGCTCGAGAGCATCCTCGGATACGAGCAACGACCGCTGGTCTCGGCTGACTACCGCACCGACCCACGCTCGGCGGTCATCGATGCGCCCTCGACGCTGGTGATCGACGGCACCCAGGTCAAGGTGCTCGCCTGGTACGATAACGAATGGGGCTACGCGAACAGGCTGGTGGAACTGGTTCGGCGGATCGCCCGAGATCTCTGACCGGCTCGGACAGACAGGACCGGCTTGGCTGCCTGATGCCGCGCCCGGCTCGGCTCGGTGGCACCGGATCGTTGGACCGAAACTATGGACACCGCGCCTATGGCATACAGTAATCATCGCGGCCTGACCCGGGTTATCAAGGCCTTCGGCTACTCCTGGAGCGGACTGCGTTCGACCTTCAAACATGAAGAGGCATTCCGGCAGGAGCTTCTGCTGTGCCTGGTGCTGGCTCCCGCGGCGTTCCTGCTGACGGATGTCGGTCTGGAGCGTGCGCTGCTGATCGGCAGCCTGTTCCTGATCCTGATCGTCGAGCTGCTGAACTCAGGGATCGAAGCGGCGATCGACCGCTTTGGTGGCGAGTTGCACAAGCTCTCGGCCCGCGCCAAGGATATGGCGTCGGCTGCGGTGCTGCTGTCCTTCGCCAATGCCGGGCTGATCTGGCTTCTGGTGCTTCTGTAGAAATGGCAGGCTGACTCACATCCGCCGTCGGGGCGTGGTGTTTTGCGGGCGTGACCGTGACTTTCACGCTGAAGGTCATGCCAATGCGCGTCAATCGGGACGATAAACGTCGCAGGGTGCCAATGAGCGCAGCGAATTGCGCCGTTGGAAGCCCGGGACCCCGGAGATCGGAACGGGTTTGATATCGGTGCGGTGCGGTTCGGCTTCACCACACCGCACCTGGTCAGGACCGACTGGCTGCCGGAACGGCCAAGGGGCTGATCGGCTCTCGAATGCTTCCCGCACAATGGAAGTGCTACGATCGCCCCGGGTGATGGATGGGTGCAAGACGGTAGCCATGGACAGAGAAAAGTTGTTGCGTGTTCTGCAACTGGATGCCTCCGATGCAAGGATCTACGAGCGCGTCGCCACCCCCGGAGAGTGGGCCGTACCCGGAGGCTTCCATTTCTGGGACGAAGATCTCGAGAGTCTTGCCGGTGCGCGGCGCCAGGCCTTTGCGAACGCGTTTCTGGGTATCGGTAGCTTCGGCTGGTCGACTCTGGTCACGGTCTCCGAAATCGACCACGCAGAATTGGAAACTGTTACTCGTGCGCTAGCCCAGCATCTGGTGGATACCTTCGGCGCACCGGACGTAACAACCGCCCTGCCCGCGGCCCGCGAGGAGATCCTGTTCGCGCAGAGCCTGTGCGAATACCCTCCAGGAACGGTGATCGCGGTCTCCAGAAGCTTCGACGGGCAGGAGCTCAGCGAGGATTTTCGGCGCTGGACCGGTGACACCGAAATCGACCACGATCACTTTAAAATCTTCGGCGTCGACATCCCGGACAACTGAACCGGACGTCTGACTTCTGTCAGTGGGGGACGCGCTGGCCCATGAACGCCCCCGTGGGTGATATTGCCGCCTCGGGGCACTGGCGATCCGGCTGCGGGCCAGTCGGGAAACGCAGTTCCGACCACCCTGTCAGTGCCTGATCCCCACGTGGGGCTTTCAGCCGCCCGCCCGTCCCCACTGCTGGAGTTTGCGGTCCAGCGTCTTGCGCGAGATCGCCAGCTTTCGCGCCGCCTCGGACTTGTTGCCTTGGCAAGCGGCGAGCACCGCAAGGATATGCCGTTTTTCGAGGCTGGCCAATGTCAACGACGCGCCAGGAACAGCCATTGTACTCGCTTCCGTTTCATTGCCAGACGCATCGCCTTGGTCTCCAAGCCCCTGCAGGCAGGTCCCCGGGGGCTGGCCGAGCAGCACGGCACGTTCAATCACGTTACGGAACTCGCGGACGTTGCCAGGCCAGTGATAGCTTTTCAGAACGCGTATATCTTCGCGGGTCAGCGGGACCGGCGGCAACGACAATTCGTCCGCAAGATTCCTGATGAAGTAGTGCGCCAGTGTCGGAATATCCTCCTGCCGCTCGCGCAGCCCCGGCATGCGGATGGTCAGCACGTTGATGCGATAGAACAAATCCTCCCGAAACCTGCCTTGTTTCACGGCCTCCGCGAGATCCCGATGGGTGGCCGCGACGATCCGCACATCGACCGGAATCTCCCGATTACCGCCCACCGGCCGGATCTTCTGGTCATCAAGCACCCGTAGCAGTTTGCTCTGCATGCCCAGCGGCATTTCGGCAATTTCGTCCAGGAACAATGTCCCGCCATTGGCATAGGTGAACAGGCCTTCGCGAGCTTGATGGGCTCCGGTGAAAGCACCTTTGGCATGCCCGAACAACTCGCTTTCGAGAAGCTCCGGTGAAATCGCGCCACAGTTGATCGGAACGAAGCTGCCGGTACGGCCGCTGAAGGCATGCAACGCGCGCGCGGCCACCTCCTTGCCCGTGCCCGACTCTCCCAGCACCAGCACTGTGGCGGGCGTTGGTCCCACGCGCTTGATCACTGAGCATACCGGCTTGACCATCTCGCAGTACGTGACGACGATCTCCGGCGGCTGATCGAGACCTCGGGAACGACTGTGCCGAGACTCCGATCGCGCTGCCAGCCGGCGCGCGAAACAACGATCAACCGTCGCAGTCAGTCGGCCGGAATCAAGAGGGTCCAGCAATAGCTCTGAGACTCTCGCACGCATCCCGGCGATCGCGGTTTCCACGTCCACATTCCCCGCCGTAACGACGACATCAGCCTCGACTCCCGTGTCACGCAAGGTTTCGATCCATTGCATGGCCGATCCATCTGGCAACCTGGTATCGACGATAAACAGATCGAATTCGCAACGTTGCCGAAGCCGCTCGGCGTGTTCAATGGATTTCGCGACCTCTACCAGGGCGAACCGGTGGCGGAGCAATTCCTCGAGTTCCCGCACCACGGAAGCCTCGGGGTTCACGATCAGAATCGAACCCAATTCGGGACCGGATATCCGTGCGCGCCTGTCCTGCGCAAGTGCCTTGCTGGAATCGGGATTACCACTCATCGATCCTCCTTATCCTCCTCATGTTTCCGGGGAGCCAATACCCTGGCATTGACGCCCAATGGCGGGAAATGCGTCACTTTGACCCGATTCTTGATGCAAGGATACGCCACAATGTCCCATTGCACATGCCGCGCGCCTACTCTTATGGACCATTATTGGCGAAAATTCCACTATCGGATAACGGGCCAGAGGACGACGGGCATCCTCCCGCGGGCAGTCATCCACCGGCGCGGTGCAAGCCCGGGTGCAGCCATGGCCTGAACTTTCAGGGCGAATAAGGATTGCACGGGCTATCGAGGTAGCATAGAAATCATTTCGCCCGCGACCCAAGCGACTGGAGGCTCGATGAGCGCACAATCAAATGACACCATGCGGCCCGCGGTCGCCGGCCTGATCCTTGCCGGAGGCCGCGCCCGCAGAATGGGAGGCGAGGACAAGGGTCTTATCGCTCTCGCCGGCCGACCAATGGTGGAGCATGTGCTGGAGCGGTTCGGCCCTCAGGTCGACGAGGTCCTGATCAATGCGAACCGTAACTCGGAACACTATGGCCGCTACGGGCATCGGGTCGTCGCGGATGTCGTCGGCGACTACTCCGGTCCGCTCGCAGGCATGCTTACGGCAATGCTGACAGTTGATCAGCCATGGCTGGCCGTGGTCCCCTGTGATAGCCCGTTGCTGCCGAGGGACCTCGTGGAACGACTTTTCCAGTCCATACAAGCCGAGTCGGCCGACATCGCCGTCGCCCACGATGGCAATCGCCTGCAACCGGTAATCGCCTTGCTCAAGTGCTCGTTGCTCCCTGACCTACGCGCTTTCGTTGATCAGGGAGGGCGCAAGATCGACTCGTGGTATGCGCAACATCGGATGGTCACCACGGACCTTTCCGATCATCCAGAGGCCTTTGTAAACGTCAACACACCCGATGATCGTCTCGAACTCGAACAGCGGGTAATGGCTGGTTCGTCCGCGCGATGATGATTGACCCCGGCACAGGAAAGCTCGCGGATCCGTTGAAGCAACAACCAAAAAGCGAATACGTTGCAACAGCGGCGGATACAGTACTCCGTTCTTGGGGCAAGTATTCGACCGGCACGGCCTCGACCAACACCGCAAACCGCTTCCTGCGGAGAAACGGGATCACACTAGCCCTGACAACAGCGCTGATCCTCTTGATGCTGATTCCTTCGGGGACGCTGGGATCGTCCATTGCCGAGAGTCTCCTTCATGCCGTGCGCAGCGGCGACACGGCACGCGTCGAGCACCTGTTGCGGCACGGAGCCGACCCCGACAGCAGCAGTCGAGACGCTCCGCACCAGGGGAAAACAGCCCTGATGTGGGCCGCGGATCTGGGCCATGAGCGTGCGGTCGAGAGCTTGCTGCGCCACGGCGCGCAGGTCGACATCAGGCATCCGAAGGGCAGCACGGCCCTGATGTTTGCGGTCCTACGGGACCAACCGGACACCGTGGAAAGTCTGCTGCGTTCTGGCGCCGATCCCAATATCCGCGTGCGCCACGGATGGACCCCGGTGCTGCTGGCCACCGTCAAGGGCCAGCGCGGGAATCTACGTGTGCTCGCGCGGTACGGTGCCGAATTCGGCGTGCAGGATCTCTACGGGTGGACACCATTGATGCGGGCGTCCGAACGCGGCGATCCCGAGCTGGTCAAGGTGCTGCTGGAGCTCGGCTGCAACCCGAACCAGCGGGAAAGCACCGGCCAGACTGCCCTGGACATCGCCGAGGCCCTGGGCCATAACGAGGTTACATCGGTGTTGAGGGTCGCCGAAGCGAAACACTGAGATGTCCGCGGCACCCCCCGGCCCCTTGTGGAATGCGGGGTCTGATCCCGCTGCTCGGGGCGCCTGGGTTGGCCCGATATCCAAAGCGGCGGCACGCCACCACACTCCCTGGCGCTTCGAGCACCTGGTTGGCCCGTTTGGCAGACTAGGAGCCTGTCGGGCTTGGGCTGCTCCTGCTGCGCCGGTGGGAAGAGCGGT
>SLHN01000091.1 GCA_007136145.1 Thioalkalivibrio sp. | reverse complement strand
TCGGTAGTCTTTTTTCGGCAGCGCCATGCCGCTGTTTCCTGATGCCGGCCATCGCGTAAAGGATCTCAGAGCACCGAATCCGCGCGTACCGCGCAGGTTGGGGTTGACGTGAACGAACCCGCGTAGGGTGCCGTGAGGCCCAGCCGAACCGCACCGTTACCACGCTGTCCGGCCTCCGGGCCTCGAACGGTGCAATTCGCTGCTCTCATTGACACCCTACGCTTGGACCTTTCATGGTCAGTGGTGACCCGAGGGGAATGCGAGTCAACGTGAATGCCCATCATGCGGGGTGCCGGGAGGAGAAACCGAACCGCATCGACACCACGCCGGGCCTGACATCCAGGCCCCTCGGTCTCGAGCGGCGCAATTCGCTGCGCTCGTTGGCACCCTGCATTTTTCAGCAATAGGGGTGGTGGTTGGCGCCATGATCGTCAGCTCGAGTAGTTCTCTGAGCTAAAGCTATTCCCGTGCGCCAGGTGCGTCAATCCATGCCGGCGGAAGGGCCGGGGATCATGGTGCGATCACATCATCCGGATCGACTCGACCATGTTCATGAAATGCGGTTCTTCCTGTTGAACCGTGTTCTCGGGGCCGGTGAACTTGAAGAAGACCGCGCCTTCGGGACCCACGGCGATCGCACCGATCAGCCGGTAGCCCGGCCGCAGGTCAGCCCTGGGTGCCATGGGGCCGGCGGCTGCATTGTAGGTACCGCTCGCGCGGACCAGCGTCACGCTGATGCCGTCGATCTCCATCGATTCCCGTTCCGCGACTTCGCTCGTCGGGCGGCCATCGTCCTGGTCAAACTGCCGGAACCAGCGGCTGACATTGGCTTCCACCGTTCCGCCCTCGCCGGGACCAAAATAGAACACTGCCACCTCGCCGTGATCGGCATCACCCCCCGCGGGCCGGGTGTGGTAGGTCGCCGCACGCATCGGCCGTTGCGGCTGCTCCGCCCAAACCGCGGGGACTGACCAGGACAGACCGGCGACCGAGCCCTGAGTGGTTTCGGGTAGTACCTGTTCGGCTGCGGGCCGAGGCTGTTGGGCCGGCGCCACTGGATCACCCGGGGACTCGATTGACTGTTCCGGAGAACAGCCCAGAAGTGCGAGAGCGAAAAGGCAAGTCAGCAGGAGGCTGCGGGAGCGTGAAGTCATCTAGGGAGGGCCTCTGAAAATGAAGTGGATCTGATTATCGCGGAAGCCATGGATCCATGGGAAACGCTGCGCGATGGCGCGTGCGGCGTAGCCGTGGGTTTAAGGTATCCTCGATCATGCGTACGGGCGAGGCTGGAGTGTTCGCGCGTGGTCAATTGGCGGCTTGCGAGCAGGTGGGTCAGTCCGGTAGAGGAATGAACTCTTCCTCGTCGCCGGGCACCCGGGGAAAGCGCCCTTCGCGCCAATCGGCTCTGGCCTGTTCAATGCGCTCGGTCCGGCTGGAGACGAAGTTCCAGTCGATATAGCGTTGGCCCAGTGGTTCGCCACCGATCAGCGCAATACGCGATTCGGCTTCGGCTTCGACGACGAGATTCGATGCCCCGGACAGGATCGCCATTGAATGCTCTGGCAACATGATGTCGCCGAGTTTCAGTTGGCCACTGACCACATACAGCGCACGCTCGTGAGCCATCGGCAGGGCCAGGCACTGGCCTGACTTCAGCCGTGCCTCCACATAGAGGGTATCAGCGAAGGTCCTCACCGGCGAGGTTGCACCGAAGGCGGAGCCCATCATTACCCGGATCGGGACGCCATTGATGATTCGGCTCGGAATCTCGGCGCTTGGGTAGTGGTGGAAGGCGGGGTCGATTTCCTCGTCCGCCTCGGGCAACGCCAACCACAGTTGAAGTCCATGCAGACGGTGCGCGGTGGAGGTGATCTCCGGCCGCTCGCGCTCGGAATGTACGATGCCGCGCCCGGCGACCATGAGATTGATGTCGCCGGGTACGATCGGTTGCAGGCTGCCGAGCGAATCACGGTGCAGAATCTCACCTTCGAACAGGTAAGTCACGGTGGCGAGGTTGATGTGGGGGTGAGGACGTACCTTGATGCCCTGTCCCGGCGGGAAGTCGGCTGGCCCCATGTGGTCGAAGAAGATCCAGGGTCCAACCAGCGTGCGTTTCGCGGCGGGCAGCAGTCTGCGCACCGTGAACTCGCCAAGATCCTTTTCACGCGGTTGCAGTAGTAGAACCACCGCACTGTTGCCCTGAGTGGATTCGCGCTCTTGTTCGGCCGGCCGATCGTTTTGCATTGTCAATGTCCTCCGTAACGGCTATCGAGGTGCGGCACCGGGTGTCACGGGGATTCGCCGGTGACCGCGAAACGTGATCAGATCCCGTTCCACGATACCATCAAGGTCGACCGTTTCCGGTGCCAAACGGGCCACCAAGGTTTCCAGTGCCACGGCGATCTCGATTCTGGCGACATGTTTGCCAGCGCAGACATGCAGGCCGTGGCCAAACGTGCGGCTGTTCACAGGCTTGCGATCGAGTCGCAGGGTGTCCGGCATCGGGAACACCTCCGGATCCCGGTTGGCACTCGCGAGCACTGGAACCACTGCAGTATTCGCGGGAATCGCAATTCCTTCGATGGTCAGGGGTTCCGCCGCAATTCGCGTTGCTGCGTATTGCAGAGGTGGTTCATGGCGCAAGAGTTCATCGGTTGCGTCGACGCTGTCGAAATGACCGGCCGCCAGGCTACGCCAAGCCTCGGGCTGCCGCGCCATTGAAACAATGGCGTTGCCAAGGCCGTCCACTGCGGTTTCCTGGCCCGCGAACAGGAGGAAAACTAGGTTGGTCACAAGGTCTTCCTGTGACCAGATCCCGGCCTCGTGCAGATCGAGGAATCGCGCGCAAAGCCCATTCGGGTCGGGTTTCGCTGTCGCCAGCGCTTGTTCGACCAAGCGCGCAAGCGTGACTGCTGCGGTTGAGTGCCCGGTGCGATGAGATGGTTCACTGCGTAGGTCCAGTGCCTGTGCCAGGCGGGCGGTTTGCTCCTTGATCGCATATGGGTCACCGAGTGGTAGGCCCACCAGATCGCCCAACGCACCCACGATATAGGGGGAGGCGAAGTCCGATACGAATTCGAATCCTGTACGCTGGCAACAGGCGTCCAGCAGGGACTGTGCCCGCGCCTGCAAAGCGGCCCGACGTTGTTGCATGATTCCTAACGTCATCGCCCGAGTCATGGGCCGGCGCAACCCTGCATGTCCCGGTGGATCCGTGAACAGCACAGCCCCGAGTATCGTCGCAAACTCCGGGTCCTGTTTCAGTGCATCGCGAACGACCTGGTATTCCGCGGTCTGCGGCGCCTGCAGCAAGGCGGGGTGGGCCAGGCCGCGAGTTACCGCGCGGTGCGAGAGTAGGTAAAGTGAAACGCCGAAGCCGGGGTGTGGGGAACGGCCCCAGGCGGCTGGAGTGCGTTCCCGGAACCATCGGTACTGCAGGTACCGCTGCTCGCTGCGGATGACGAGGAACGGATCGAACAATGGCAACACGTTCACGGATGTTCACCAGCCCACACGCCGCCCAGTCGAACCAGGAAAATTACGCGAAAGCCACCTGCTGCGCCATCTTCCGGCAGGAATCCTGCGGCGAGATGAAGAAACTCACAGCCGAGGCGGCGATAGTAATAGCGCAGTACAGGGTCGCGGATAAGCAATTGGAGTTCGGGGCGCACTCCCGTGCGCAGCCAGTCGTCGATCGCCTGACGAAACAGTGGGTCGTGTTGTACCCTGTCTGGGCCGGATCCGATCGCGCCTGCGTAGGAGGGGCAGCGGCCATCACCGACCAGGAACCGGGCGCCGGCCGCGCGGGCATCCCGAATTACGGCGTCGATTACGTGTTCGGCACTTCCATACCCCCGTTGATCGGGTGTTACGCAGAGGTTATAGACGTAGGTCGAGCGTACGGGAGTGCTTGCATGCATCGTGGAAAATGTCTGGAAGTCCCGGGGGAAAGCCGTTTCGTTGGTTGGATCCGCGGCAGTGTGATAGAAACCTGCGGCGGCTACGAAGCGGTCTTCGGTCTCGGCCACCAAAACCCTGTGTCCGCGCATCAAGCGCATCCGGATGGTTTGCTTGTTGGCCCGCAACGCCTGGGGCCATGCTTCCGCCTCCAGCCGTGCGAGTCTTCCGATATCACGATGCCGTGCCCTCACCAGTCGTATTTTCATCGACCGGCGAACCTTGACCGATGCCCAACCTTGAGACGAGGATGGGGCTGGGGTCGTTGATGATCTACTACGTTTGTGTAGAAAAATATGTACACACCCTAGCCTCGGTGCTGGTGCATTTTCGAACGGATCTTCGTAGCCGCTTGCGGGTGATCCCTTATTCCAGACTCGAGTTGCTGGAAAGGGTGCGCACGGGAGTCGTGATTTGGACAGACATGGATCGTATCGCGCCTTCGACCCGCCGGGAAGCGGCGGCGATCCATGCCCGATTGGCCTGTCGTGGGATTAAGTTGCTGAATCACCCGGAAGGTAGCCTGCGCCGCTTTCAGTTGCTCGACGCTCTGGCGGCGACTGGGGACAATCCGTTCCGGGTATTTCGGCCCAGTGCGTTGCCGCCGGATCTGCGGTTTCCGGTTTTCCTGCGGCGTGAGGCCGGTGCAATGGTTACTGCGCCCGCTCTCATTCCGGACCGCATATCGCTTGAGCATGCGCTGCGGGAAAGCGTCGGCCGGCATTTGAGCGCTGATGACTGGATGGTCGCGGAGTATTCGGCCGAGCCGGAAGCCGACGGCTATTTCCGCAAGTACGGAGCCTACCGGATCGGTGACACTTTGTTCGCACAGCACTGCTTCATCTCACGATCTTGGTTTGTGAAGCATCTGTCCGATGGAATGAACGAATTACACCGACTTGAGCACCGCGAGTACGTGCGGCGGAACCCACATGCCGACTGGATCCGCCAAAAATTTGAGCTGGCTGGAATCACGTACGGCCGAATCGACTATGGTCGCATCGCGGGACGGCTGCAGGTTTTCGAGATCAACACCAACCCGACGGTGCTCACCGGTCCGCAGACGCGTTTCGATCCGGACCTGCGTCCCTATGCGGACTCCTGGGCCGAAACGCTGATCGCGCTCGACCCATCCTTCAGCCCCGACGCGGCGTCGGATGCAGCCATTGATCGGATGCAGCAGCGAATATTACTACGTTTGCACGCCGTGAATCTTCGAGCCCGGCTGCGCAGGCACCTGGGGGTTGCTCGGGCCAGGTGGCGTCACCGGTTGCGGTGACGAACACCATGGTGGGGTGCTGCGAGGGGCGCTCCAGTCTTCAGTTGCCCTGGGTGAAGCGGTCCGGGTCCAAATGACGTAATTCCCGATCCGCGTGATGGCTAACGGCACCCGTTCGCGCGTTGTGGAATAGTCCGTCCATGCGCTGGAACTTCGATCTCAGTTACACCCGATTGCCCGAGGCGTTCTTTTCGCGGGTGGAACCGACTCCGGTCGCAGACCCGAAAGTGGTGCTTGTGAACCGGGAATTGGCCATC
>SLHN01000180.1 GCA_007136145.1 Thioalkalivibrio sp. | reverse complement strand
CCTTTCGCTGGATGGCGCGCTGGCGGCCGCGATCCCGGGATTGCCGGCGGCGCTGGCGCATCTTGCGGAGCGATACGGGAACCTGAGCCTGGAAGCCAACCTTGCTCCGGCGATTCGGCTAGCGGAGCGGGGCTTTTCCGTCGACTCCACCTTTCTGCAGATGGCGGGTTTCCGGTTGCCGGCGCTGCGTGTCGGCGCCGACGCGTCGGTGATTTTCCTTCGCGATGGCGAGTTGCCCGTCGAAGGTGAGCGGCTGTCACAGCCGCATCTGGCGGCGACGTTGCGCAGGTTGGCTGAGCAGGGACATGCGGGGTTCTACGAGGGCGAACTGGCCGAGCGACTGGTGGCTGGCGTCCGCGAGGCCGGCGGTATCTGGACCCTCGAGGACCTCGCCGGGTATCAGGTCGTGGAACGTGAGCCGATTGTCTTGACGCACCGGGATGCGCGTATCGTGACCGCGTCGCCGCCGTCGTCCGGAGGCATCGCGATCGGGCAGATCCTGAATATTCTGGCTGTCGAGGATGAAATTCCCCGTTCTGGTGAGGGCAGGAGGGTGCATCTGCTGGTCGAGGCCATGCGCCGCGCGTATCGCGACCGGGCGCTCTATCTCGGCGATCCGGACCACGTCGACATCCCTGTGGCTCGGCTTCTCTCCCGTGAATATGCAGCCTTTCTGAGGGAGCAAATCGATCCGGATCGGGCCACTCCCAGCGAGTCTCTGTCGCTGGAGGCGAACGTTTTTTCCTCGGTTGGTCGCCGTGAGAGTCGTCAGACGTCACATTTCTCCGTACTGGACGCGGCGGGTAACCGGGTCGCTGCGACGATCACCCTGAACTATCCATTTGGATCCGGCTTTGTGCCACCAGGGACAGGTGTATTGTTGAACAATGAGATGGACGACTTTGCGGCGCAGCCCGGTGTGCCGAACGTTTACGGACTGATCGGATTCGACGCCAATGCCATTGGTCCGCGCCGACGTCCCCTGTCCAGCATGAGTCCCACCTTCGTCGAGACCGACGATCGGGTTACCGTACTCGGCACGCCGGGGGGCAGCCGCATTATCACGATCGTGCTCCAGGGCATACTCGCGACGCTCGACAGGGCCGACGCACATGCGATCGTCCGCAAGGGGCGTTTCCACCATCAATACGTGCCGGACCGAATCGAGTTCGAGGGTGGTGCGTTGCCGGGCGATGTGCTGGTGGAACTCGCGAACCTGGGCCACGCTCTGGCGCCTCGCTTGCGCCCCTTCGGCGACATGCAGGTTGTGTTGTGGGATCGTGCCCAGGGGCGTGTCGAGGCGGCGTCCGATCCACGCGGCAATGGCAGGGCAGCGGTGCTACCGCCAACCTGAAGAAAAAGGGCCGGCCACCCGAAACACGAAAACCGTAGGCGCAGGATCCCAATGAGCGCAGCGAATTGCGCCGTTCGAGGCCCCCGGAACCTGGGGGCCAGCGCCGGCGTGCGTGCCATCGGTGCGGTTCGGCTTCGCCTCGCCGCGCTTACGGGCGACCTTCACGCCAAAAAAGCGGCCCCCGGGGGGGGCGCTGGTGGTACCAGGTCGGGATCCAAGCGCTCAGAAGTCGCCAGTCCGGCCCGCCTCGACGATCTCGTAGATCACGTCACGAACCTTGACCGCAAGCGGTTCCAGTTCCGGAGTGAGGTCGACCGCGTGCAGCATCATGTCCATGTTCATGGTGGTGATCCAACCGTCACCATTCTCGTCCTCCACCACAGCGATGCGGCAGGGCAGGAAGCCCGAGAAGATGATGTCGAATTTCACCATTTCGTTGGCAATCAGCGCGTCGCAGAATGCGAGGATACGCATGTAGGGCACATCCTCGACGCCCATTGCCTTGACCTGTTCGGAAAGCGGCAGATCCGCGACCATCATGAAGTTCAGCAGGTTGGCGCGCAACTGCATCGATTCGACCGCGTCCTGAACCGAGACCCCATCCTCAATCTTCCACTTCTGGATGCTGTGCTGCACCATCTGCTGCATCATTTCCTTGTCCATTTCCATAGCGGACGATTGAGCAGTGGCCATCAGGCCAAGTGCGAGCATCAGCGATACGAGAATCTTCTTCATCGGGTTCCTCCTGGTGGTGGTATGTGACCGAATGGTCACGAGTCTATCAGACGTTCGAGCTGACATGAGTTATTCCCCGGGAGCGGCTGTTGCGCCCCCGCGTTCGCATCGGCGACGCTCACAGGTCCAGCAGCATGCGGCCGGGATCCTCCAGGGATTCCTTGACCGCGACAAGGAAACGAACCGCATCGGCGCCGTCGATCAGGCGGTGATCATAAGACAGGGCCACGTACATCATTGGCCTGATCACGATCTCGCCGCTATCCGCGACCGGACGATCCTGGATCTTGTGCATCCCCAGAATCGCGCTTTGCGGGGGGTTGAGAATCGGGGTCGAGAGCAATGAACCGAAGACGCCGCCGTTGGTAATCGTGAAAGTGCCGCCCCGCAGGTCGTCGAGATCCAGCTTGCCGTCGCGGGCGCGCTCGGCGAATTCGCGGATGCGTTTCTCGATGGTTGCGAGGGACATCTGCCCGGTGTCACGCAGCACCGGAACCACCAGGCCGCGAGGAGACGATACGGCGATGCCGATGTCGGTGTAGTGGTGGTACACGATCTCGCCATCATCCAGAGCGGCATTCACCACCGGAAACCGGCGTAGCGCCAGGGTGCAGGCAGCGACGAAAAAGCCCATGAAGCCCAGCCGAACGCCATGGCGCTTTTCGAAGGCATCCTTGTGCCGGGTGCGCAGCGCGATGACTTGGGAGAGATCGACTTCGTTGAAGGTCGTCAGCATGGCCGTGGTTTGCGTGGCCTGCAGCAGGCGCTCGGCGATGCGCGCGCGCAGTCGGGATAGGGGTACACGCTCCTCCCCGCGACCTACCGAGGACGGGATCGGGGGTGCCCCACGCTCCCGCGCGGCCACGGTCTCTTCCGTCGTTTTCTCACGGACTGGGGTTTTGCTCGGAGAGGCGGTTGGTTCCGGTTCCTTTTTTTCGGCCAGGAATCGTTCGACGTCTTCCTTCAGTACGCGTCCGTTCTGACCGGAGCCTTCGATACGGTTGACCTCGAGATCATGTTCCGCGAGCAGGCGCCGGACCGCGGGGCTCGGTGGCGGAACATCGCTGGCGCGACGCGCATCCCGCTTTGCCGCGTCGGCATCCGGCTCCGATTGCGCCGATGTCCGCGATTCCGGCGTCGTCTCGTCGAACTCGTCGGACGCCGCTTCCTTTCCCGTCGCCGCGGCGGATTCGTCTGTTCCACCGGGCGCGATGTAACCCAGGATCGCGTCGGCCTGGACCACGCTGCCCTCCTCCACCAGAATCTCGTCCATCACGCCATCCATCGGCGCCGGCACCTCAAGGACCACCTTGTCGGTCTCCAGTTCGACCAGCAATTCGTCGCGCCGCACGCGTTCGCCGGCCTTCTTGTGCAGGGCGACGACGGTTGCATCGGCGACGGATTCCGGCAGTTCCGGGACCCGCAGGGTAGTGCGTTCTGAAGACATGCGCTGATTCCTCGGTCGTTCGCGGTGGCTGTTAGTCGGTCGGGCGCGGAGTATCCCTGGCGGTGATTGGGCCGAAGGCCCGGCCGAGCAGTTCTTCCTGCTGGGCCTTGTGGACTTCCGGATAACCCACGGCCGGTGCGGCCGCCGGGGGGCGCGCGACCGCATGCAGCTGCCGACCACGAACCTCAAGCAGGGCATTCAGACGTGGTCTGACGAAGTCGAGATAACCCTGATTCTCGGGCTCGTCCTGAACCCATATGAACTCGGTTGCCCGACCATACTGCCCCAGCAGACTGGCCAGCAGCTTTTCAGGGAACGGATAGCATTGTTCCAACCGCAGGATGGCAGTCGCATCGTGATTTCCCTCGCGACGTGCCGTCAGCAGGTCGTAGTAGATCCGGCCGGCGGTCAGGATCACGCGGCGGACCGAGTCGGGCGCGGTCGCATCGATCTCGTCGATCACGGGCTGAAACTGGCCGCTCGTGAATTCGGAGAGATCGCTGATCGCCAACTTGTGCCGCAGGAGGCTCTTGGGAGTCATCACGACCAGGGGTTTGCGGTAGGGTCGCAGTAACTGCCGGCGCAACAGGTGGAACATCTGGGCCGGGGTGGTGGGAACGCAAACCTGCATGTTCTCCTGCGCGCAAAGCTGCAGAAAGCGTTCCGGGCGTGCCGACGAATGCTCCGGACCCTGTCCCTCGTAGCCATGGGGCAGAAGCAATACCAACCCGCAGAGCCGGTCCCACTTCTGCTCGCCGGAGCTGATGAACTGGTCGATCACGACCTGCGCGCCGTTCGCGAAATCGCCGAACTGGGCCTCCCAGAGCACCAGCACGTTGGGCGATGCGGTGGCATAGCCGTACTCGAAAGCGAGCACGGCTTCTTCCGACAGCAGCGAGTCGATGATCAGGAAGCGAGGATTGTTCGGGTCCAGCCTGCGTAAAGGTACGCAGGCCTCGCCGTTTTCCTGGTTGTGCAGCACCGCGTGACGGTGGAAGAAGGTGCCTCGGCCGGAGTCCTGCCCCGACATCCGGATACGATAGCCGTCCTCGATCAGTGTCGCGTAGGCCAGCGTTTCCGCCGTGCCCCAATCGAGTGCCTGCTCGCCACGAGCCATCGCCAGCCTGGCTTCGAGAATACGCCGGACCCGCGGGTGAACGGCAAAGTCTTCGGGTAACTCGTTCAGCCGCGTCAGCAATGTGGCGAGCCGATCGCCTGCGGCGCCCGTGACGATGTCCTGGTCCCATCCCTGGTTCGAATACATGCTCCAGTTCGTCGGCTTGTGTCCTTCGACCCGGTCGCGTTCCAGCAGCCCGGGCACCACGGAATCCCCCGCCTCAAGGGAGTCCCGGTACCGTTCCTGCAATCCTTCCACCGCGGCCTGATCAAGCACGCCATCCTCGATCAGTCTTTCCGCGTAGCGCTCACGCGTGGTTGGCAGGCCGCGGATGGTGCGGTACATCATCGGCTGGGTGGCTGCCGGCTCGTCGGCCTCGTTATGCCCCTGACGCCGGTAGCAGACCAGGTCGATGACCACATCCTTGGCGAAACGCATGCGGTAATCCAGCGCGACCTGGGTCACGAACACCACGGCTTCGGGATCGTCGCCGTTCACGTGCAGAATCGGGGCGCTCACCATTTTCGCAACGTCGGTTGCGTAGCGGGAAGACCGGGCATCCTTCAGCGTGCTGGTGGTGAATCCGATCTGATTGTTCACCACGACATGCACAGTGCCCTTGGTGGAAAACCCCCTTGTCTGTGACATGTTCAGGGTTTCCATCACCACGCCCTGGCCGGCGAACGCGGCATCACCGTGGATCACTACCGGCATGACTTTCTGACCCTTCCGGTCGCCAAGGCGCACCTGCCGGGCACGCACCGAGCCCTGTACCACCGGCGTCACGATCTCCAGATGCGAAGGATTGAAGGCGAGCGCCAGGTGCAGCCGGCCACCGGGCGTCTGGATGTCGCAGG
>SLHN01000305.1 GCA_007136145.1 Thioalkalivibrio sp. | reverse complement strand
TGATTTAAAAAGACGTCCTGGCGTAGTTTTACCGTCATACCGAAAAAAGGCATGACGGTAATTCGGAGAGTCATACTTCGAGGGATCTGCGATACCGTCGCTTTTACCGGCAAGAGTTTCCGCTTGCCGTCGATAGCCACCGATAGATAATGCGACGTAAAATCTTCAAAATCCGAAACTTACACCGCTTTTCCGATTGCTGCCGATAGTCCCTGAAAGACGTATTTTCACTCCCACTCGATTGTGGCAGGCGGCTTTCCGGAAATATCGTAGGTGACGCGCGATATTCCGTCTATCTCGTTGATGATTCGACGAGAAACAAGATCGAGAAATTCGTAAGGCAGGTGCGCCCAACGCGCGGTCATGAAGTCGATGGTCTCGACTGCACGCAGTGCGACCACGTAATCGTAGCGGCGCCCGTCGCCCATCACGCCAACCGACCGCACCGGCAGGAAAACCGCGAAGGCCTGCGAAACCTGATCGTACAGATTCGCACGCCGCAGTTCCTCGATGAATATATCGTCGGCACGGCGCAGCAGGTCGGCGTATTCCTTCTTCACCTCGCCCAGGATCCGCACGCCCAGCCCCGGGCCGGGGAACGGGTGCCGGTAGACCATCTCGGAAGGCAGGCCCAGCTCGACACCGATCTTGCGCACCTCGTCCTTGAACAGCTCGCGCAACGGCTCGACCAGACCCATCTTCATGTGCTCTGGCAGGCCACCGACATTGTGGTGCGACTTGATCACATGCGCCTTGCCGGTCTTGGATCCCGCCGACTCGATCACATCCGGATAGATCGTCCCCTGTGCCAGCCAGCGTGCGTTGACCAGCTTGCCGGCCTCCTCGTCGAAGACGTCGATAAACAACCCGCCGATGATCTTGCGCTTCTTCTCGGGGTCGGTGACGCCCTCCAGCGCGCTCAGAAAGCGCTGCTCGGCATCGATCCGGATCACCTTCACCCCCATGTGCCGGGCGAAGGTCGCCATCACCTGGTCACCCTCGTGCAGGCGCAGAAGCCCCGTGTCGACGAATACACAGGTGAGCTGGTCCCCGATCGCCTTGTGCAGCAGGGCACCGACCACCGACGAATCCACCCCGCCGGAGAGACCCAGCAACACGTGATCGGAGCCGACCTGCTCGCGCACACGGCCGATCATGTCGTCGATGATATTGTCGGCGGTCCACAGGTCCTCGCAGCCGCAGATCTCGTGGATGAACCGCGACAGGATGCGCTTGCCCTGACGGGTGTGCGTGACCTCGGGATGGAACTGCAGGCCGTAGAACCCGCGTTCCTCGTCAGCCATGCCGGCTATCGGGGCCGAGTCGGTCGAGCACATCAGCTTGAAGCCGGGAGGCAGAGCGGTGACACGGTCGCCGTGCGACATCCATACATCCAGCAGGCCATAGCCCTCGACCGTGGTATGGTCCTCGATATCGGTCAGCAGGCGGGTGTGGCCACGGGCGCGCA
Source organism: Thioalkalivibrio sp. (assembly GCA_007136145.1). GTDB lineage: Bacteria > Pseudomonadota > Gammaproteobacteria > Ectothiorhodospirales > Ectothiorhodospiraceae > Thioalkalivibrio. The sequence goes on along the minus strand of SLHN01000305.1, from coordinate 4,054 downwards.
CCTGCGCGTAACCGAACTCGCGGTGGCTCGATGGTTCGACTTTCCCTCCCATTTGCGCGGCCATGGTCTGCATGCCGTAGCAGATACCGAGGACCGGGACCCCCAGTTCGAAGACCAGGGCCTCCGCGCGCGGCGGATCCTCGACGTTCACCGACTCGGGGCCACCCGAAAGGATGATGCCGCTGGGGGCGAAATCGCGTATCGCCTCGGAGTTCATGTCCCAGGGATGGACTTCCGAATAGACACCCGCCTCCCGAACACGGCGGGCGATCAGCTGGGTGTACTGGGAACCAAAGTCCAGCACCAGGATCCGGTGCGCGTGTACGTCCTGAGTCATCTCGTCATCCAATTCGCGATCGTTCGGCATGCCCTTCAGCGCGCGTGGGCTGCGGGGGATGTTAACTTGAAAGTGCGTCCCGTAGGGCGCCGTCAGGCGAAGCCGAACCGCACCGATATCACGCCGACCCTTCTCCCGCGTGGGAGGGGAGTCGCGCCATCACTCGCGCCGGTAGTTCGGCGCTTCCTTGGTAATCGCGACGTCATGGACATGGCTTTCGCGCATCCCCGCGGATGTGACTCGGACGAACTGCGGCTTGGTCCGCATTTCCTCGATCGACCGTGCGCCGACGTAGCCCATCGACGAGCGCAGGCCGCCGGTGAGTTGGTGGATAATCGCGGTAATCGAACCCTTGTACGGTACCCTGCCTTCAATGCCCTCGGGCACGAATTTTTCCGGACCGGCGGTTGCATCCTGAAAGTAGCGGTCCGAGGAACCCTGCTGCATCGCGCCAAGGGAACCCATGCCGCGATAGGATTTGTAGGACCGCCCCTGGTAGAGCTCGACCTCGCCCGGCGCCTCCTCGGTCCCGGCGAACAGCGATCCCAGCATCACGCTGTGGGCACCCGCCGCGATGGCCTTCGCCAGGTCACCGGAAAACCGGACGCCGCCGTCGGCAATCAGCGGCACGCCGGTACCCTCGAGGGCCGCGGCCACGTTGGCAATCGCGGTTATCTGCGGGACACCAACACCCGCGACGATGCGTGTGGTGCAAATGGATCCCGGACCGATGCCGACCTTGACCGCATCGGCGCCGGCCGCCACCAGATCGCGGGCGGCGTCGCCAGTGGCAATGTTACCGCCGATTACCTGAACATCCGGATAATGCTGCTTGACCCAGCGGACGCGGTCGAGCACACCCTGGGAGTGGCCGTGAGCGGTGTCGACCACGATCACATCGACGCCAGCTTCCACCAGTGCCGCAACCCGCTCATCGGTCCCGGCGCCCACACCCACCGCGGCCCCAACCCGCAGGCGACCACGATCGTCCTTGCAGGCACCTGGATGCTCGGAGGACTTCTGAATGTCCTTCACGGTAATCATGCCGCGGAGCTGGAAGCGCTCGTTCACCACCAACACCTTTTCGATGCGGTACTTGTGCAGCAGCGCCATCACCTCGTCCTTGTCGGCACCCTCTGACACCGTTACCAGCCGATCCTTCGGAGTCATCACCTCGGAGACTGGCGAATTCATGCGGGTCTCGAAGCGCAGGTCCCGCGACGTTACGATCCCCACCAGATCGGTGCCATCCACGACCGGAACACCGGAGATCCGGTTGGCCCGGGTCAGCTCCATCACCTCGCCGATACTGGTGCCCGGAGCCACGGTAATCGGTTCGCTGATCACGCCAGCCTCGAATTTCTTGACCTGCCGCACATGGTCGGCCTGCGCCGACACACTCATGTTCTTGTGCACGATGCCCACACCGCCCTCCTGGGCCATGGCGATCGCCAGTCGCGCCTCGGTCACGGTATCCATGGCCGCCGACAGCAGAGGGGAGCCAAGCTGTATTTCGCGGGTCAGGTGGGTCGACAGATCCACGTCACGCGGCATCACCGTGGAATGCCCGGGAAGCAGAAGCACATCGTCGAAGGTGAGGGCTTCAGCGAGTATGCGCATGTGCGTCTCCAGGAATTGGTGCGTGAGAGAACAGAAATAGCCGGTCAGTATAAAATCCGCGGGGTCCGTGGTAAAGCGAGAGGTAAAATTCGCCATTTCCATCGGACCCTTGACCTAACCCGGCACCGAGTGCGGTCATGCGTAGCCGAGCGGCAAGGCAAGCACCCCGGCAGAAACCCCGGCATTTGGGGTTCGATCGGCGCGCCAGCGTGCACGACAATTCAACGGGTCCCATGCGTTAACATGGCTTGCTTGCCGATACGACACAGCCAATACTGCCGTATGTCCGGAAACTCCATCACGAACGAGCGCAGCGTCCTTACCGTCAGCGAATTGAACGAGCTTGCCGACGACATCCTGCGGGCCAACCTCGGCACGGTGTGGGTCGAGGGTGAAGTCTCCAATCTGCGGAGCTACGCGTCCGGTCACCGCTACTTCTCGCTGAAGGACGACAAGGCCAGCGTCAGTTGTACGCTGTTCCGCGGACAGGCCCGCAATGCCGCCGCCTTTGCCGATGGCGACAAGGTCCTGGCCCTGGGCCGAACTGGCGTCTACACCGCTCGCGGGCAGTTTCAACTGGTCGTCGAACGTCTGGAGCCTGCGGGCGAGGGCCGGCTGTTGGCGGAGTACCAGCGTCTGAAGGCACGCCTTCTGGCAGAGGGGCTCTTTTCCTCCGAACGCAAGCGCGCATTACCTTCGCTGGTGCACCACATCGGCGTGATCACATCATCACAGGGAGATGTTCGTCACGACATCGCCCGCACGCTCGCCCGCCGCTTTCCACTGCTGCTCCCCTTCCGGCTTTACCCGGTCCCCGTCCAGGGGGCGGCCGCCGTCCCCAATATCGTACACGCATTGGAACAGGCGGGACGCGAGGCAGCGGTGGACGTACTGATTCTTGCGCGCGGCGGCGGTTCGCTCGAAGACCTGTGGGCCTTCAACGACGAGGCGGTTGCACGCGCGATAGCCGCCTGCCCGATCCCCGTGGTCACAGGTATCGGCCACGAGACGGACACCACCATCGCCGACTATGTGGCCGATCTTCGCGCCTCGACCCCCACCGCCGCCGCGGAGGCAGTGAGCCCGGATGGCGCGGCCCTGCGACGGCATTTGGCCGACTGCGGTGTCCGGTTGCGGAGGGTGCTCGAAAACCGGGTCATCGGGCGACGGAATCAGCTTGCACAGGTGCAGGCACGCCTGCAACGCGCCCAGCCTGGCCGCCTGATCGAACAGCAACTGCTGCGCGTGGACGAACTCAGGGAGCGACTGCACCGAAGCGCGCGCAGGCAGACAGAGCGACAACAGGCCCGACTGCGGAACCTGACACTTGCGCTGCGCGTGCACAGCCCTGTCCACCGGATCCGGGCAACGCAGGCACAGCTCCGGCAACTGCGGCACCGGCTGCTCCAGGTAAACCCGGACCGGCGGCTGCGGCCACTGCGGGACCGATTACGAAACGATCGGGAACGCCTGCAGCGGGAGCTGCGAAGTCGGCTGGATCGGGAAAGGGCGAGGGTTGCGGCCTATGCCGACAGGCTCCGCGCCATGGATCCCGAAGCCGTCCTGCAACGAGGTTACAGCATCCTGATGACGACGGATCAACAAGTCATTCGAGCCGCGGATCCACGACTGGCCAACGAGCGGGTTCGAGCGCATCTGGCGGATGGCGAACTCGACCTCCGGGTACTCGAGATTCACCCCGCGGAAAAGGTCTGAAGACCAGCTCGGCTCGCAACGACCGTCACGGTCGCTATCGGCAAGAGTTCCCTCGACACCGAAGATCAGGGTGTCGGGCCGTTGGCCCTTCATGCCATGCCCCCACACGAATCCTTTCCGGCCAGCGCCCCCGCTCATCAGGAACACCGGCCGCCGACCGGTGAATCCCACCAAAATCCCGCTGCGCGGGCTTGCCGTTGACCGCCGACTCTGATACTAAAGGCGCCCACTTTACCCTGGAGATCAGCGACGATGGCTGCAGACCCGAACAACACCAAGCCCTCTTCCAAGCACATGGTCGCCAGCGGCATCGCGGCATACGAGATCGAGGCGGGCGAGGAATACATGAGCAAGGCCCAACTCGCACACTTCCGGGAACTC
>SLHN01000286.1 GCA_007136145.1 Thioalkalivibrio sp. | reverse complement strand
GCGAGAGCCATTGCGAACCGATCTTATTCCGCGCGTGGGGTTGCGCTCGTTGCGGCGGGGGCGTGTGACGCGCGGATGGGGCGGGTCGATCGCGCGGAGGCGCGACTCCGTGAAGCACTGGCCATCGATCCCGAGTATCCCGAGGCCCTCTATGAACTGGCACTGCTGACTTACGCCGATGGGCGGCCCTTCCAGACGCGGGCATTCCTGTCCCGACTCGCGGGGCTGGGCGTGGTGACGCCGCAGTCGCTGCTGCTCTGTTACCGGGCCGAGTCGCAATTGGGCAACCGCGTCGATGCACAGGAATGTGCCGACCGGTTGCGCCGGCAGTTCCCCGAGAGCCAGGAGGCTGCCGAGTTGCATCGTCAGGAGCATTCGCGTGGCTGAACACAAGGACAGGGAACCCGTTTTCGGGAAGCTGGACGAACTGGACGAGGAGACGGCCATCCCCTCCGGACTGCGGGTCGAGGCGAAAGGCGAGGACCCGGGTAGTGTTTCCGCGACAGCCGATGGCGATGAGCCGCGCGTGGAAGCGAGCCTTGATGCCGAGCCCGCGGTTTCGGCCGCCATTGGACTGACTACCCGCACCCGTCCGACCGACACCGAGCTGGATCCCGCGGGACCGGGGAACCCGGGTGCGGAAATCCGTGCGGCACGCGACAGGATCGGACTGGATGTGAGCACTCTGGCGTTCCGGACGCGGCTGCCCCAGCGGGTGATCGAGAGTCTGGAGGCCAACCGATTCGAATCCATCGCGCCGACCTACGTGCGCGGTTACCTTCGCGCCGTGGCCAGGGAACTGGATGGCGACGGGGATCGCTGGATCCAGGCGTACGAGAGCCTGGGGTATACGGAGCTGGCGCCACGGGCCTCGGTGCAGCGCGACCTGGCGGGTGGTCACGGCTCGGCAGGGGGGCGTATCTGGTCCTGGATCGCGGCGGTGATCGTGGTATCGGCATTGGGGCTTGCTGTCCATGCCTGGACCGACGGTGATCGCGGGAACCCGCTGTCTGGCCTGATGACCTGGTTCGGCGGTGCCGAACGGCTTCCGGTATCCGAGGATCCGGTTCCGGATTCGGCACCGCTGGATCCGGAGGTAGCGGAGCAGTCTGCCGCGATCGACTGGGAGCCCGATCCGGAGCCATTCGGGACGCCTTCCGATGCCCTGACGCTGGAATCGGAAACAGGGCCGGTGGGTGACGATCGTGTCGCCGGGGAAGTCGGCGCGGAAGCATCCGAAACCGCGCTGGCGAATGGACCCGCACCGATGGATGCGCCAGCTGTACCCGATGCGGCCAATACACTCAGCTTCTCGTTCGATGGCACCTCCTGGGTCGAAGTCCGTTCACCCGGAGATCGGGTCGAGCTTCGCGGCATTTTTCATGCGGGGGATCGGCGGATGGCGACGGTGGAGTTTCCCGCCAGGATCGTCCTCGGCAATGCACCTGCCGTGCGCCTGGAGCGGGCCGGCGAAGTGGTCGATTTGACTCCGCACACGCGCGAGGACAGCACCGCCCGATTCACCCTGGACGCGGAATAATGGCGAGGTTCGGGAATAGCCGGGACGCCGGAGGGCGCGCATGAAAGCCATACAGTCGATCCGCGGGATGCATGACATCCTGCCCGAGTCCGTCCACGTCTGGCAGTTTCTCGAAGCGCGTCTGCGGATGCTGCTGGGCAGCTACGGCTATCGGGAAATCCGTCTGCCGGCAGTGGAGTTCACCGAACTGTTCGCCCGGTCCATTGGCGACGTCACCGATATCGTCGAGAAGGAGATGTACACCTTCGAGGACCGGAACGGCGACCGGCTGAGCCTGCGCCCCGAAGGCACCGCGGGCTGCGTGCGCGCCGGCATCGAACACGGTTTGTTGCACAACCAGGTTCAGCGTCTCTGGTACCAGGGCCCGATGTTTCGGCATGAGCGCCCGCAGAAGGGCCGGTACCGGCAGTTTCACCAGGTCGGGATGGAGGTCTTCGGGGTTCCCGGCCCTGACGTGGATGCCGAGTTGCTGGCGTTCACCGCGCGATTGTGGAAGCTGATCGGCCTGCGCGACCTGCGCCTCGAGATCAACACCCTCGGCACCCCCGGCAGCCGCGAGCGTTACCGGGAACGACTGATCGCGTATTTCGAGGCGCATCGGGACGGACTCGATGCCGAGGCCGCTCGGCGTCTGCACGAAAACCCGCTGCGGTTGCTGGACAGCAAGCACCCCGAAACAGCGGCGATCGCGCGCTCCGCGCCCACGCTGCTCGAGGATCTCGATGCCGAGTCGCGGGCGCATTTCGATACACTGTGCGCCCATCTCGATGCCATGGGAATCGTGTACACGCATAATCCACGATTGGTGCGGGGCCTGGATTACTACACCCATACCGTGTTCGAGTGGATCACCGAGGAACTGGGGGCCCAGGGTACGGTTTGCGCCGGGGGGCGCTATGACGGACTGGTGCAGCAACTGGGTGGCCGCGCGACACCCGCGATTGGTCTGGCGATGGGACTCGAGCGGCTTGTCGCGTTGCTGGTGGAACAGGATGCCGTGGCGCCGCCGGATGGACCCGACGTCTATCTGGTGGTCCCTGGAGAGACGGATGCGCGGGCGCAGGTATTGGCCGAGCAGTTGCGGGACGAGTTGCCGGGTTTGCATCTGGTGATGAACTGCGGCGGAGGAAGCATGAAGGCCCAGATGAAAAAAGCGGACCGGACTGGTGCGCGTTATGCGGTCATTCTGGGTCCCGACGAAATGGCTACCGGTACAGTGGTGGTCAAGACATTGCGTGATGACGAAGGTGGGCAATTGACCGTGGCCCAGCACGACCTGGCGGCACTGATGCACGCACGACTGAAGCGATAACCCGGAGAAAGGGATAGATGAGCGATCTCAGCGACGAGGAAAAAGCGGAGAAAATCAAGCAATGGTGGTCCGAGAACGCCGTTGCCGTGATCGGTGGCCTGGCCCTCGGCATTGCCGGCCTGTTTGGCTGGAACTGGTGGACGGATCGCCAGGAAGCACGCGCGCAGGCGGCCTCGGAGATGTATTCGACGGTGCTGTCGTATTTCGGGGCCGAACAATACACTCAGGCCGCCGCCATTGCCTCGGAACTGGTCGAGAAGGGGCGGGGTACCCCTTACGTGGCCATGGCATGGACCGTCGTCGCCGATGTCGCCGTGCGCCAGAGGGATGCCACTCGGGCTATCCATGCGCTGGAGCAGGCGCGCGCGACTGCCCATGACAGGGGTTATCGTCAGATCCTGACCCTCCGTCTGGCCCGGCACCTCGTTGCCGCCGATCGCCTGGACGAGGCGGAAGCGCTGCTGGCCGAGGTTTCCGCCGAGGCGTTTGTCGGCCTGCGCGCGGAAATTCATGGCGACATCGCGCGCGCTCGAGGGCAAAACGAACGCGCGCGGCAGTATTACGAGGAAGCCCGTGCCGCCGGGCTCAACACCGAATTCCTGCGCTTGAAGATCGATGAACTTTCTGCCTGAGGGGTACTGCCGACCATGATGCCCATCGTGTTGCGTCTCTGGGTTGTCGCTGCCCTGCTGTTCCTGCTTTCGGCCTGTGGTCTGTGGACGCGGGACACCAGCGAACCGCCCGCGCCACTGCCCGATTTCACCGCCATCGGCAGCCCCGTTACGCTCTGGTCGCGTTCCATCGGCAGCGGCGAGGACCGTTTTCTGTGGCAGGTTCTTCCGGGTGTGACCGACGATCTCGTCGTCGTTGCCGATTCCCGGGGGCGCGTGAGCGCACTCGACCGGCAGTCCGGGAGTCCCCGTTGGGAGACCCGTCTCGACGACGCGCGCATCGCCTTCGGCGTGGGCGTCGGCGAGGGAATTGCAACCGTCGGCACCATGGATGGTGACGCGATTGCACTGAGCCTGGATAACGGTGGCGAAATCTGGCGCACGCGGCTTTCCAGCGAGGTTCTGGCGCTGTCGCCAGTCGCGGGTGAGATCGTCGTCGCCCGGACCAACGACGGTCGCATTCATGCCCTCGACCGTCTTTCCGGCACGGTGCGCTGGACGGTGCTGCGCACGACGCCGGCGTTGAGTCTGCGGGGTGTGCAGGCCCCGCAGATGCTACCCGGGCGGGTTCTGGCGGGCTTCGACAACGGGCGCTTGCTGATGCTGGGTGCGAACCGGGGTAACGTGCTATGGGAAAGCACCATTGCCGCTCCGTCGGGGCGATCCGAACTGGAGCGCCTGATCGACATCGATGGCCATATCGCGCTCTATCGGGGCGTGGCATTTGCGTCCACGTATCAGGGGCGCCTGGCCGCGGTGACGCTCGGCAGTGGCGATCTGATCTGGGCGCGGGACTTTTCCTCGTATCAGGGTGGCGATGTCGACAGCGAGTCGGAGGTGCTGGTGATGACGGCCGCGGACAGCCATGTCTGGGGTCTTGATCCGCGCAATGGCGGGGATCTGTGGCAGCAACGCGGCCTGCGACTGCGCGGAGTCACTGGACCCGTGGCGGTAGGTAATCAGGCAGTGGTCGGCGATTATCAGGGGTACCTGCATTGGCTGAGTGTTCAGGACGGCAGCATCCTGGCCCGAACCCGGGTCGGATCGGCGCCGATCGTAAGCCGGCCGGTACTCGCTGACGGCGTGCTTTACGTGGTCGGAGGGGGTGGGCAGGTCAGCGCGATCCGCGCACGTGTGGGCAATGAGTGAATCGGGATGGAAGGTGGCTCGTTCCGAGAGTCTTTGCAATGGACGCGCCGGGGCGTACAGGAACACGGTGGTGGTGAGTCGAGCACCGACCGACCGTTCAGTTCCGGCTCTGTCCTCTCCCGTGACTGCCCCGAGGATGGCACCATCGGGGCCGGTTGCTTCGCTGTTGCCTGACGCGCAGGTCGGCATCTGGACTCATAGATGATTCCCGTGATCGCCCTCGTTGGGCGTCCCAATGTCGGCAAGTCGACCCTTTTCAACCAATTGACACGGTCGCGTGACGCGCTGGTCGCGGACATGCCTGGGCTGACCCGGGATCGCCAGTACGGCATCGGTCGCGTCGGCGGTTTTCCCTACATGGTGGTCGATACCGGGGGGTTGTCCGGAGAGGACGAAACCATGGACGCGGCGATGGCGCAGCAGACGCGACAGGCCATTGCCGAAGCCGACCTCGTCCTGCTGATGGTCGACGCGCGGTCCGGGTTGAGTGCTCAGGACGAGATCATTGCCAGGGATCTGCGCGCGCAGGGAGTGCGGGCGCTGCTCGTCGCGAACAAGACCGACGGCCTCGATATCGATTCGGCCACTGTCGAATTTCACGGCCTGGGTATGGGCGCCATCGTCCCGATCGCGGCCGCGCATGGTCGGGGTGTCAGCGGGTTGATGCAACGGGTGCGCGATGAAGTCGAGGCGCGTGCGGCGGCGGCCGAAGGTACGGAGCCGGGAGTCCTGGATGACACGGAGGCTCTGGATCGCTGGCCGGGTATCCGGGTGGCACTGGTCGGTCGTCCCAACGTCGGCAAGTCGACGCTGATCAACCGCCTGCTCGGCGAGGAACGCGTGGTGGCGACGCCG
>SLHN01000105.1 GCA_007136145.1 Thioalkalivibrio sp. | reverse complement strand
CTCCACGACAATACCCTGTCCGGCAAGGCCTACGCGCAGACACTGTCCGAAGTCGAGCAGTTTCTCGATCTGGGGCCGGCGAGCATCTGCGTGGTCGAGGACGACGGCCGCAAGGGATTTCGCATGGTGGAAACCTGGGCCTCGGATGCAGACCAACCCGCCCGCTGCACCCTGGAATCCTGTGCGGACTGCATTGGCAGTCAGGAAACCCGGTTGAGCCGCAACCAGAAAAGCGCACGGACCCCGGGGGAGCGGGTCCTCTCGGTCCCCCTTCGGGAAGGCGAAAATCTTCATGGCCTACTGACCATGCAAGTACCCGAGGGGGTCCATCCCGAACCCTGGCAGATCGAGCTCGTGGAAGGCATCGCGCAGCATCTGGCGGCCGCGATCGGCAGGCAGCGACGCACCGATCAATACCATCGCCTGGCTTTGCTCGAGGAACGCGCCACGATTGCCCGGGAATTGCATGACTCCCTCGCGCAGGCGCTGACCTACCTCAGGATACTCGTGCGGCGACTGCAGAGTCTGATGGAACGTCCTGACCGCGAACTACAGGTGCAGGCGACACTGCGCGATCTCCGCGAGGGCGTGAACGAGGCCTACCGGGAACTGCGCGAACTCCTGACCACTTTCCGCATCCGCATGGACGAAAAGGGCCTGAACAGGGCCCTGGAATCCAGTGTGCGTGAGTTCATCGAACGGGGCCAGCTTGCAATCCACCTGGACAATGCACTGGCCGACGGAGAACTTGGGGTCAACGCCGAGATCCACGTCCTGCAGATCGTCCGGGAAGCCCTGTCCAACGTCGTCAAGCATGCTCAGGCCCGGACGGCCCGGGTGATCCTGGCCGCGACCCCTGACGGCAGGATACAGCTGACCATCGAGGATGACGGGCGCGGCATACGTGGCGATACAAGCAAACACGGGCACTACGGGCTTGCGATCATGCGCGAACGCGCGCGCAATCTTGGGGCCGATCTGCGGATCGGTTCGACCGAGGGTGGAGGTGCCCGTATCGTCGTGGCATTCGATGCCCAAACCGAAGTCGTTGACAGTCACGAACACAGGGGAGAGGCACTGACCCGATGACCGAAATACCGCTCGACACACCCAGCAAGGAAACCACGCTCGCCCGGGTTCTGATCATCGACGATCACCCTCTTTTCCGAAAAGGCGCCCGGCTGCTGCTCGAACCCGAGGCAGGCTTTCAGGTCGTTGGTGAAGCGAGTTCCGGAGCGGAAGGGATTCGGCTTGCGGAAACGATCGAGACCGACCTGATCCTTCTCGACCTGAACATGGCCAAGATGGATGGGCTGGAGACTCTGCGCCGGCTGCGCCTCACTCATCCCGATACCCGTGTCGTCATGCTGACGGTTTCCGATCACGAGCAGGACCTCGTGGCGGCGCTGCGCGGCGGCGCATCGGGCTATCTGCTGAAGGATACGGAACCGGATGAGTTACTGGCGCAATTGCACCAGGTTCTTGAAGGACGTCTCGTACTGAGCGAGAGCCTGACCGAGCACCTGATGCGCGCGGTGCGCCGCGAACAGGAGCCGACACCGATCGAACAGGCAGGGCTCACGGAACGCGAGGTGGAGATTCTACGAGGGATCTCGGAAGGGCTCAGCAACAAGCTGATTGCCCGGCAACTCGATATCACCGAGGGAACCGTCAAGGTGCACGTGAAGCACTTGTTGAGCAAACTCAATCTCCATTCCCGGGTCGAGGCCGCGGTATGGGCGGTCGAGCAGCAGCGTCCCCGCTGACAGGAACGGTACATGACCACCAGCGAACCGCTTCACAACATTCATTTTTTCGAGCCGCTGGATGAATCCCAGCTCGCCCGCATCCGCGAAACCACGCGGGAAATCCGCCTGGGCGCCGGGGAACCGCTGTTCGCGCAGGGGGATCGGGCGCAGCAGTTCTTCATGCTGCTGGAGGGCTCGATCAAGCTGTTTCTGTTATCCCGGGAAGGCGAGGAAAAGGTGATCGAGGTCGTCCGGCCGCGCCAGTTTTTCGCCGAGGCGGTGATGTTCATGGAACATGGTCGCTACCCGGTCAATGCAACCGCGCTGGGCGAGTCGCGGCTGCTGGCCTTCGACGATCGGACCTTTCTGGATCTGCTCCAGGAGTCGCCCGGTCTGACGTTGCGGATGCTGGCGGCGATGAGTCGACGCCTGCATGCACTGGTACGGGAGATCGATGAACTCAGCCTGCACAACGCGACTTACCGCCTGGTGACATACCTGCTGCAACAGGACAGAACCGAGGAAGGCCGTATCGACCTGTTCATCCCGAAGCAGATCATCGCCTCCAGGCTTTCGATCAAGCCCGAGACACTGTCCAGAATACTCGCGCGCCTGCGTGAGGAAGGACTCGTCGATGTCACCGGCGACAGGGTCACCCTGATCGACGAAGCCGCGTTGAGGGCATTACTGGCCCATTAGCGTGAAGGAACCCGCGTAGGGTGCCGCAAGGCGAAGCCGAACCGCACCGATACCACGCTGGCCCTGACCCTCAGGGTCCCGCCCGGGCCTCGAGCGGTGCAACTCGCTGCGCTCATTGACACCTGCACCTGGAGCTTTCATGGTTCGGGGTGGCCGCCGGTGCCATGACAGTTGGCGTGAAAGTCGCGGCTGCGTTCGGTGATCGTCATTCGCCTGCATCTCCGCTGATACCCGGGTCCGACAGACCACGCCGTTTCTGCATTGCCGCTCCCATCCGCTGTAATTCCGGCGGATTGAGCAGGAGGTCAGCCAATGGCAGGATCACTTCATCCTCGACCTTCATATGGGCATGGTAGGCCTGTATCAGGGCTTCAGGGCGCAGCGCCGGACCGCGCTTTCCCCTGGCGATGGCAACCAGCGATGGCTGGACCCGGGCCCAGCGCCAGGCCAGTCTTTGATGCTCCACTTCGAGCTCGTCCAACACGGCCATTAGACGGTCATCCCAACCGGGGCGTCCCCTGGCTTCCCTCAGGATCGGAAACAGATCCTCCTCCTCATCGGCATGATGATGGCCCGCAGCGCGTTCGAAGTAATTCAGAACCCGTTGTGCGGCCGACTGGGCTGCGGTGTCGGGCCCGTGCGTCTCCAGGTATTCCGGCAACCGCTCCAGCAGATCCAGACGCTCCGCAATCCGGCGGTGGCAGGCACGCAGCACACCCAGCGGATCGTCGAAGCCTGGCGTGGGGTCTTCCATTCCTGGCATGGTCACCCTCCGAAACGATGGATCTGAAGCGCGGCTCATAGCCAGACCTCCGGATAACGTCGGGTGCGGGGAATGTTGTTGAACAGCACGGCGACCGTCAGCAGCATCAGAACACCGAGCCCGACGGGAAGCAGCACGAAAAGAAAACCCAGGTCCTGAATCTGCTCTCCTCCGATCACCGGCAGCAATGCCGTTGCGCCACCCGGGGGATGCAGAGTCCGGGTCAGGTGCATCAGCGCGATTGCCGTCGCCACGGCGCCGGCTTCCGCAAGCCAGACCTGACCACCCAGGAGCTTGAACGCAGCGACCCCTACGAAGGCCGCCAGCAGGTGTCCCCCAACGAGGTTTCGCGGTTGAGCAAGCGGACTGCGCGGGGCGCCGAAGAGCAGAACCGCCGAGGCGCCAAAGGAGCTGATCATCAGTAGAAAAGCCGTGCCTTGAAAGAACTGCTCATGAATCAACCCGACGCCCGCGATCGCAAGGAATGCCCCGCACCACGACCAGAAGACCTCACTGTTCGAAACCCGTGGGAGGCTACCGCGTGTGCTTCCGCGCATCTTTCGAAGATAGTTCACAACAAACCCTCCAGGTGGAAGGTATGAATGAAGTCCTTGCGGGAAAGCACACCCACCAGCACCCCTGTCCCGTCCACGACCGGTAACCGGTTGGCGCCCCGGAGATGGAAACACTCGACGATGCGAGCAAAGCGTGCTCCCGCTTCCACCGTAATCGCGGGAGCAGTCATGATGGCCTCCACGGTGGTCCGATGCAGCGTATGTCCCAGTGTGCCAGGGTCCCTCAGGTAGTGACTCAGAAACTGGGTGAAGGTCGTCACGTCGAAGTGGCGCAGGAGATCGGTTTCGGTAACCACGCCGACAACCCGCCGCGCCTCATCGACGACTGGCAATCCCTTGAGCGCCCGGTTGGCCATACCCTGGACAACGTCCTCCAGAAGCATCTCCGGCCGAACAGTCCATGTCGCCGGCAGCATCATCTGATCCGCTGTGGCGGACTTCGAAAGGCGTTCCAGTGCGTGCCGGAAGGCATGCTGGTAGAGCTCCCGGAAATCGCCCATGCTGATATCGAGATAACCGGGGATTTCGGCCATCGCCGCGCGGATGTCGTCATCGGCGAGACCAATTTGTGTCTCGGACGGCATACGCTCGCCCAGTTGCCGATTCTCATTCATTTTCCTGATTCTCACCCAAGCTCTGAAACCTGATCGATAACGAAGCATCGCGGCGAATTCGCGGCGAACAGCGCAATCGAAAACCATGTGTGCAGGTCAGGATATCCGTTCAAGCAAGGACAGGACAAACGGAATTTATTGTGCATTAATATCGGATTTATCGATATTCAGTCAGGAGCCCGCCCGACTTGGGTGCCCGTAGAGAGCCACGCGGGAAAGCGAGGGCGACCGGCTCCTGGGCAGACATGCAATGGAAACCGAACAGATCAGAACCTTTTTGGCCGTCGCCACTCACGGCAGCTTCGTCGAGGCCGCCGCGCGATTGCACGTGACCCAGTCCACGGTCAGCAGCAGGATCCAGGGACTCGAACAGTACCTCGGCGTACGCCTGTTCGTGCGCAACCGCTCGGGTGCCGCGCTTACGGCCAGTGGCCGCCGCTTTCAACACCATGCGAAGGCGATGATGCTGACCCTCGAACAGGCCCGGCACGACGTCGGACTGCCGAGCCGATACAGTGCGAGCATTCACATTGGTGCTCGGATTGCTCTGTGGGAAGGCTTCCTTCCCACCTGGGTGGGGCACATGCGTACTGTCGCTCCGGCGCTTTCGATTCGCAGCGAGATTGGTTTCGAGGACGACCTGATGCGCCGCATCATGGAAGGGACGCTCGATCTCGCGCTGATGTACACCCCACGTCACAATCCAGGGCTGCACGTGGAACACCTGTTCGACGAGACACTGGTCCTGCTCAGCACCGACCCGGTGCAACGGGGCCTAAACGAGAACTATGTACACGTCGACTGGGGTCCAGCCTTTTTCGCGCAGTACAATGCCAGTTACCCGGAAGCGGAAAGGCCAGCCCTGACGGCGAATATCGGCTGGCTCGGCCTGCGGATCATCCTCGCCAACGGCGGCTCGTGTTTCGTCCCCGAGCGCATGGCCGCGCCGCGCATCGCTGGAGGTCAGTTGTTCGTTCCCGAGGATAGCCCTCGCTTCCGCCTGCCTGCTTATGTCGTTTTCGCGCCGGAACCGGACAGCGAGACACCGAAGCTGGCTCCCGCGCTCGACGGTCTGCGGACCTTGGCGAAACAGCTGCGCATCCATTGCTGACCCCACCAGCCGCGCGGAGCTGCTTCGGTGCT
>SLHN01000071.1 GCA_007136145.1 Thioalkalivibrio sp. | reverse complement strand
GGGGTTCTGGTTCTTCTGAGTGGCACGGGCCGCGCGGTCGATATCCACGTGCTGAATATGGATGTTCTCGGCGCGGCGCAGGGCGAAATGCAACAATCCGATGCCCAGGGGTTCCCCGGTTTCCCTGTCGAGTATGGTCAGAAAACCGGTTGCCGGGTTGTCGTTGCAGGTATCGAAGGCAACCGCTTGATTAAGGCTGAGATTGCACACCGCGATGCCGTCCCGGCTCAACTGGTTGGCGGCAAGCCTTTCGAGGGTATCGACGTTGACCTCATACTTGATATCGGTCACGGTCAGATCCGCGGACTGGGAGCCGACCCGTGCCTGGTAGCGCCGACCGGGAAACAGAGGTTCGTCATTCAGCCAGACGAGTTCGGCCTCGAACTGGTCGGCGACGGTGGCGGGAGCGTCTGTGGTGGAAATGACGGAGCCAACGGGCAGGTCGATGGCGTCCCCCAGAGTCAGGGTAGCGGGGTGGTCTGGCGGTGCCGTGTTGTCGTCCAGTGCGGTAAGCGCGATTTGGTCGATTCTGCTTTCCTTGCCCATGGGCTGAATCCGGACCCGGTCGCCTGCGCCGATAGTGCCGCTGGCGATCGTGCCCAAGACGACTGTTTTTCCCGTAGCGATTGATTGCACGGTGTCGACGTTGAACCGGAAGGGCAATCGAGACCGGGCCGCTTGTGACTCCGCGGCAATGTCAAGGAACGAGGCAAGGGTTCCCTGATGGTCCCGGAGGGACGCGCCGTGGCCACTGGCGTGCCCGGCACCCGAGGGGTGGGTCGGGATCGGCAGAATGACAGCCTGGATCAGCCCTATGCGGAAGGCGAGCTCCTCGAGTTGCGACTCAAGAGCGATCATGCGGTCGTCGCGCCGGTCTACCTTGGCTACACCGTGTACCGCCAGCGCGATATGCTGGATTCCCATACGGGCAAAGAGGTACAACTGGCGCCTAACCGAGGGAGTGAGCCCGTGTTCTCCAGCGAACGCGAGGATCGCCGCGTCCGCTGCCCTTGCGGCCGCGATGTCGTGATGAAGGAAGCCCTCGCCCGATAAAACAGCCACAATCCGCGAATCATTCGTGCGGATCGAAACCCGCTGCCTGGCCCCAGCCTCGGCGGAGTCCCTCCGTTCGTTCATCCGGGCGAGGAATGCCTTCAGGGCGACCGGCTCGACGCCATGTCCCACGCCCAGTACCAGACGCAGCGAAGCCGGAGTGGAACGGGTTGCCTCAGGTGCATGGATCGCTTTATCGAACTCTGACATTGGGGCTCCTCGCCGAGTGTCGTCAAAAAATGGTCAGGACGCGAAGTCTCACCGAATCCAACCGGCGGCGCAAAGCTGTGCGCCCTCGTCCAGCCCGAGTTGTTGAACCTTTGGCGGGAGGAGCCGGGGAGCTTGAATAGGTCGACCTGAACCGTCCGCGGTATCCAGGCAACAGTGAACGTTGAGGTCATTACCGTCAGAATGACCAGATCAAGGGGATCACCGCAATCGCAACCAGCGAGGTCACGATGGTCATCGGGATCCCGGCACGCAGGTAGTCACTGAAACGGTATCCCCCGGGTCCGAGCACCATGAGATTGGTCTGGTAGCCGATGGGGGTTGCGAAACTGGCCGAAGCGGCCATCATGATCGCGATTGCGAACGGTAACGGGCTCACTCCCAGATCTCCCGCCAACGCGAAGGCGATGGGAAATACAAGTACAGCGGCAGCGTTGTTGGTGATGACCGCTGTGAACAGGGCCGTGGCGAGATAGATCATTACCAGGTTCGTCCAGGGATTGTCGCCGGCGAGGCCCACGAGGCCGATTGCCAGGGTCTGAGCGAGCCCGGTGGTCTCCATCGCGGCACCGACGCCAAACGCCGCCGCAATAGTGAAAAGGACCGGCCAGTCGATACTGTGCCTCGCACTCTCCAGGGTCACGCAGCGGGTGAGCACCATCAGGGCCGCGGCCATCAGTGCGCCTTCCAGCATGGAAAACAGGCCGCTGGTCACGCTGACTACCATCGCGAGCAGGATGCCAGCCGCGAGCAGGGCGCGATCGTGCCTTGGGGTGGCCCCCTCCTCGATCCGACTGACCAGGAAGAAATCGCGGCTGTTGCGATTCTGCATCTGGAACCCGGGCCCGGCCTCGATCAACAGGGTGTCGCCCGGCTGCAGAACGATATCCCCGATCTTTCCCTTGAGACGCTGCCCGTTGCGCGCAACGGCGATGACTACCGCGTGGTAGCGATTGCGAAACCCGGAATCGCGGATGGTCTGGCCCGCCAGCGGACAACTATCCGACACCACGGCCTCGAGCAGGTGGCGGTCGGCACGATGTCCGCCGAGTTTGAACACCTGGCCGGTCGCCGGGCGCAAACCACGGATCTTCTGCAGATCAACGACCGACTCGACCACGCCGACGAAGATCAACCGGTCGCCACCGCGAAGGCATTCCTGTGGCGAGACGGCCGGGAGCACCGTACCATCACGATCGAGTTCGATCAGGAACGCCCCGGGGAGATGACGTAACCCCGCGTCCTCGATACTCCGCCCCTCCAGCGCCCCGCCGGGCTCCACTTCCATTTCGATGCTGTACTCGCGCGGGTCGTTCAGTTGCGCGAGTACGGGTGGACGGTCAGGGAGCAACCAGCGGCTGGTCAGGACCATGAAAAGGAGCCCGGCAGCGGCGACCGGCAAACCGACCCATGCGATATCGAACAGGCCGAAGCCGGTGCCGGTGCGGTCGATCATCAGTCCGTTCACCACCAGGTTCGTGCTGGTGCCGATCAACGTGATCGTGCCCCCGAGGATCGCGGCGTAGGAGAGCGGCATCATCAGCTTGGAGACCGGCAGGCCGTGCTTGCGCGCCCATTCGCTGACCGCCGGGATCAACATGCCGACCACGGGCGTATTGTTGAGCACGGCGCTCATCAGCGAAACCGGCGCGCTGAGCCGCCATTGAGCACGGGGCAGCGATCGGGGCCGTCCGAGCAGGTTATGCACGATCCATTGAATGCCGCCGGTTTCGCGGATTCCGGCGACCACGACATACAGCGCACCGACGGTGATCACGCCCTGGTTGGAGAAGCCGACAAAGGCCTCGGCGGGGCCAATCACACCAACGACCATCAGCACTATGACCGCGCCGATGAAGACCAGATCGGGTGCCGCGCGGGTGAACGCGAGCAGACCGAACATGGCGATCACAAGTGCAGCGGTGAACCAGGCTTCCCAGGGCATATCTGCCGCGCGTCCGAAGAGAGTCGAAGCGGATGGTTTCCGGCTTTGAAGGTTCTGGTGGGGTTCAGGCAATGCCGGAGCAGCCGAAGTATCCGCCCGTCGTCCCGCCTCGTCAAACCCGGAAATGTCGGCCGCGACGACCCTGAACAGCTAGCGTCGTTCTCTGTTCGCTCGCTGTTCAGGGTCGTTTTCGATGTCGATGATGCGCCCCTGATCGAGACTTTTCGCGTCTGGGGTGCGGTCGTGCTCGTCCTCGTCCTCCCAGTCATAGCGTCGGTAGACCGGGAAGGGGTCACGCCGGTAAAGCACCCAGCCCGCCACGGTCCCCACGACGGCACCGGCAAGGTGTGACTCGAAGGAGATCCCGGGGCTGGTCGGCAGGATTCCCCAGAGCATGCTGCCATAGAGGAACAGCACAATCAGCGCGAGGGCAATCGACAACGCGTCACGGCGCCGGATGCCGATCACTGCCGCGAAGAACATCAGCCCGTGGGTCAGGCCGCTGGCGCCGATATGGTAGGACTCGCGCGCGAACAGCCAGACACCCAGCCCGCCGAGTAACCAGATCAGCGGGAGCGCGATGCGGGTCGCGAGAGGAAAACCGTAAATGCACAACGCGCCGAGTATCCACAACGCCGGCGCGTTGGCCGCCAGATGGCCCCATGAGCCGTGCACGAGCGGCGCCAGCAAAATGCCGGGTAGCCCGGCTGCATCGCGCGGCAGGACCCCAAGCCGATGGAAATCCCAGACCAACAGGCTTTGCAGAAGTTGGATCGCCACCAGCATCGCGACACCGAGCAACGGCCACACCAGCGCCCGGCGGATACGCTCGCGCTCGGCTTCCGGGTCGACCGGCAGGGCGGGTCTTCGCAAATCGAACATGCGCCTACCTTGCCACGGTCAGCAGATGAGGCCAATTCCCTGGACTTGGTTACCAGGCGGGTGAGTGTCCCCGTGCAGGCCTCGACCGCAAGTGATCACGACCAGGCCAACGGGGCAGCAGGAAATCGGTATGAACCTGCGCCGGTTGCACGGGGTCACTCGCTACAAGACAACGATAATGTGCCGCGCCCAGGGAGCGAAGATGAGCCTGCTGATCAATGGAAAACTGCAGGGAAACTGGTTGGACGACGAAAGCGAAGGCGGGGAGTTTCAGCGCCGGGACTCGTGTTTCCGCCACTGGATCACGCCTGATGGTTCACCCGGACCGACCGGCGACGGCGGATTTCCCGCCCAGCCGGGTCGTTACCACCTGTACGTTTCGCTGGCCTGCCCCTGGGCACATCGAACGCTGATCTTTCGCGCGCTCAAGGGTCTGAATGAGCTGGTGACGGTATCCGTGGTCAGCCCCTACATGCGGGAACCGGGATGGAGTTTCCACCCGTACCCCGGAAGCACGGAAGATCATCTCCATGGTTTCGAGTACCTGCATCAGGTCTATACGCGTGCCGACCCGGAATATACCGGCATCGTCACGGTGCCGGTGCTCTGGGACCGTGAGCGGAACACCATCGTGAACAACGAATCGTCCGAGATCATCCGGATGTTCAACAGCGCCTTCGATGCCTTCACCGATCGTCACCAGGACTACTACCCGGAGATGCTGCGCGGCGAGATCGACGCGGTGAACGAACGAGTGTACGAAACCCTGAACAACGGGGTGTACCGGGCGGGCTTCGCCAGCGAGCAGTCGGCCTACGGTCGTGCCTTTGAAGCCCTGTTCGAAACCCTGGACTGGCTGGAGGATCGTCTTGGCCATCAACGCTATTTGGTGGGCAACCGGCTGACCGAGGCCGACTGGCGGCTGTTCACCACGCTGGTGCGCTTCGATGCCGTGTACTACAGCCACTTCAAATGCAACCGGCGCAGGCTGCTCGACTATCAGAACCTGTGGGCGTACGCCCGGGATCTGTACCAGGTGCCGGGCGTTTCGGAAACGCTGAACCTCGACCACATCAAGACGCATTACTACGGTAGTCACGAGCGCCTGAACCCCAGTGGAATCATTCCGCGCGGCCCTGAACTCGACTTCGACGCGCCACACGACCGCAGCCGATGGTAGCCGGAAAAATATCGTTAGAACAAAGGGATACTTTCTGCTTTGACAAAGGGCCGGGAGCGGGTACAATACGCCGCTTGAAGGCGACAGGCGCGTAGCTCAGCTGGTTAGAGCACCACCTTGACATGGTGGGGGTCGTTGGTTCGAGTCCAATCGCGCCTACCAGATTTCGGTTCGAAAACAAGCGACTCGGGAGTTTCTCCGGGTCGCTTTTTTTATGGGGGCACATCACGCCGGCGCGTGTGACCAGTCTGTGCCCAATTCTGCGTGAAAGTCACGGTCGTTCGAATGC
>SLHN01000201.1 GCA_007136145.1 Thioalkalivibrio sp. | reverse complement strand
TTCATGTCCTCACGCATGTGCGCCAGCGTCTGGTTGGTCGCCGTGGAATGCTGCGCGTCCATGATCCGCCCACCGAGATCCCGTGCCAGGACATGGCTGGTTTCGAGCAGGGTCTGGAAGGCGCGATGAGGTTCATCACAGAGGTGCAGCTGCAGAAACAATGTGATACCCGGCGTCATCATGTCCGCGAGGTCGTCATCGGTCAGCGTTCCCGGAGCGACCATGTTCGCGACACTGAACAACGGCTCGGCGGCTTCCGCCCCGGCGTCGCGATAGTGGTAGATCGACATGTCGCCCAGCTCCAGGCCCGCCCGCTTCAGCGCCGCACCCAGCGACACGCCGGTGAACGGACGGTTGCGCGGGGCCACCACGTGCAGAACTAGGATCTTCTCCTTGCGGCTGCTCGGATACAGCGGGTTACGACCCACCACGCGTGGCTCCGAAACGTCGTCGAAACGCTTCTCCGATGCCGCAGGCGTCTCGCCCCGCGGCTGCGGTAAACGGGCATCGGTGTCCGCGGAATCGCCGAAAGCGGATCCTGTACGCACACCCCGGAACCCAAAGCGCTCCTTCAAGTTCTCGAGTACGGATCCGGTTCCCTCGCCAGTCGAAGCCACTGCCTCCGCTCTCGATGTGCCGGCCGCTGACGTCACCCGCTCCGGCTCACGCTGGCCCCGGGGCGTACGCTCTGGGCTTCCGTCGACCATGCGGCCTGCCTCCGAGCCGACTTTCGGCGCTTGGTCTTGCTCCGACTCCAGCAGGCTCTCCAGCTCGTTCCCCGTTTCACCAAGGACGGGTTCGACCTCGTGATCATCTCGGTGGGCGCGGATGTGCACGCCGCCGTCATCGCCCCAGTCATCCATTTCCCTGGCGCGCGCACCAAGCCGATCGCGCGAGCGCAGGCGGTGCACAACGTAGATTCCCGCAATCAGAATCACGCCGAAAATCAAGAGACTGACACGCAACCAATCCACCGCAAAGACCTCTCGTGTTCCGTCAGGCTTCCGCCAGTTCCACCGCGGCATCGATATCCACGCTGACCAGGCGCGACACGCCGGGTTCATGCATGGTGACGCCAATCAATTGTTCGGCCATGGCCATGGTCGTCTTGTTGTGCGTGATGAAGATGAACTGAATCCGTTCCGACATATCTTCCAACAACGCACAGAAGCGGCCGACGTTGGCCTCGTCCAGTGGTGCATCCACCTCGTCAAGCATACAGAAGGGCGCCGGATTCAGCTCGAAGATCGCGAACACCAGAGCTGCCGCCGTCAGGGCCTTTTCACCACCCGACATCAGGTGAATCGTCGACAAACGCTTGCCCGGGGGACGCGCCATGATCGCCACTCCGGTATCCAGCAGATCCTCGCCGGTCAGCTCCAGGCGCGCCTCGCCCCCGCCGAACAAACGCCGGAATTTCTGTCCGAGACCTTCATTCACACGCTCATAAGTGTCCCGGAACAATGCACGCGTCTCCCGGTCGATCTTGTGCATCGCCTGCTCCAGCGTCTCCAGGGCCGTGATCAGGTCATCGTGCTGCTCCTTCAGGTACTGACTGCGCTCGGTGAGGCTTCGCGCTTCGTCGATGGCCGCGAGGTTGATCGGACCCAACCGCTCGATCTTGCGATCCAGCCCGGCGATTGCCTCTTCCCAGGCGGGCAGATCCGCTTCCTCGGGCAACTCCGCGGCAAGCGCCTCGGCATCGACTCCGCTCTCGTGCAACTGCGCGGCGAGCTGTTCTTCCTGGACGCGCAGCTCGCGCAGATGCAGACGCTGCTCCTCGCAGGCGCCACGACCGGCTTCGACTTCCGTACCCAGATCGCGCAGCCTTCCAGCCAGTTCCCGAAGCACGCTGTCACAATCCTCGAGCGCCGAACGCGCCTCGGTCAACGCCGATTCCGCGTCCTGGCGCTGTGCGAGTTGGTCCTGCAGTTCCCGGCGCCATCCGTCGAGCGGGGCGAGACGGTCGATCCGGGCTTCTTCGAGCCGCTCCAGGCGCTCCCGATCCTGAGCGATCTGCTGTTCCTGGCGCTCCCGGTGCCCCTGTTCCAACGCGACCCGGTGCCTCGCTTCCTGCAGCGCGAGGCGTGCGGCGGAGGCCTGATCCCGTGCCTGCTGCACCGCAAGGCGAGCCGTCTGCTGGCGTTCCTGCGCCAATTGCAGATCCTGATCCACGGCGGCACGATCGCGATTCAGATCCTCCAGGCGCGCCAGCGCTGAATTCCGTTCCGCCGATGCCGCGTCGCGTTGCGCGGAAGCCCCGGAGATCTCTTCATCCAGTTCCGCGATCTCGTGGCTCAGGCGTCGACGCCGCTCCGCACCCTGCTGTGCCCGATCGCGCAGACGCTGGAGTTGCGCCTCCAGCCGCGCCACCTCGCGCTGACTTTCGCGCAGCCCGGAATCAACCTGTTCGATCTCGTTCTCGACCCGCTGCATTGCCTCCCGGCGGTTGTCCAGCTTGAGCGCGAACGTATCGCCCTGCTCCCGAAGCTCGATCGCCTGCTGCTCCAGCGTCCGCTCAAGACGCAGACGCTCGATCACACCCTCGACTTGACGGTCCAGGATACGGTGGCAAAGCCAACCGGGGCCGATCCAGGTCCCGTCACCGGTCACGACGCTCTCACCGGGCGCGCAATCCCGTAACCGCTCCTGCGCGTGGCCCAGCGAATCGACGCAATATACGGACGCTAGCTGTGCCCGCAGCGCGTCCGGACCACGCACCCGCGCGGCCAGCGAATCCTCGGCAAACACACCACCAACCGGAACCGGGTCCAGCGCCCGGAACGCGGCGCCCGGCAATTCGGCGGGGAGCTCGGCCAGGGACATCAGTACCGCTTCGAACCACTGACCGAGTACAACCTCGACCGCTGGCTCCCAGCCGGTGTCGACATCGATCTGGGCAGCAAGCCTATGCCCGGGATCTATACCGTACCCGGCGGCCCATTGCTCGAACCGGCGACGATCCTCGTCCTCGTCCATCGCGGGAAGGATCTTCAACGACGAAAGTTGCCCCGCGACCTCGCGCGCCTTTTGCTCCAGAGCATGCGCTGCATCCTGATCGGACTGAAGCGCCTCGCGCAGGGTCGCCAATTCCTCCCGCAACTCGTGCCGGCGCTGCTGCATTGTCTCCTGACTCCCGGCTGCGGTGGCAAGTTCGTCCTCGGCCGTCCGCAAGGCCTCACCGCCATCCTCGTCGGGCAGACGCGCCTGTTCCTCGAACAGCCGCTCGCGCCGCTGCCGCGCCGCCTGCAGCATCTGGTCCGCGTGGTCCATACGGGTTCGCGCGAGTTGCGCCGTCTGCTGCGGCTCCGTCATCGCCTGATGCCAGGCGTTGCGGGCCTCGCGTGCCGAGTGCAGTTCGTGGTCGGCCGTCTCGGCCGCAAGCTCCGCCTGTTCCAACCCCTCGGCGGCAACCTCGTGTTCCAGTTCATGAGTGACGATCGCGGACTCGGCCGCCTCGACCCTGCGCAGGGCTTCGGCCGCGCTCTGTTCCGCCGTGTCGATCCGTGCCCTGAGCTGCGTCTGTTCCCGGGCTTCACGCTCCAGTTCGGCCTCCGCATGCCGGATCGATTGTTCCAGCCGCGACACCGTCGACGAGACATCGTAAAACCCTGCCTGCGCAGCCTGGAGCGCGTTCTCGAGATCAACCCGCCGCACCCGTTGCTGCTCGGCCTCGGTCTCCACTTTCTGCGCCTGCGCCTGCAGCCCGGCCAGCGCGGTTTCCGCTTCGACCAGTTGTTGCCGCGCATGCACGACCTGCTGTTCCTGCCCTCGCAGACGCAGCAACAACAACTCGGCGCGACGCTGCCTTCGGGTTGCGGCCAGATCCTGATAGCGTTCGGCGACTTCGGCCTGGCGGGTCAGCTTGGCCGCCTGACGGTCGACTTCCTCACGTACGTCGTCCAGCCGCTCCAGATTCTCGCGGGTGTGGCGAATGCGGTTTTCGGTCTCCCGACGCCGTTCCTTGTATTTGGAGATGCCCGCCGCCTCTTCGAGATAGACCCGCAACTCTTCCGGCCGCGCCTCGATCAGACGCGAGATCATTCCCTGCTCGATGATTGCGTAACTGCGCGGCCCGAGGCCCGTACCGAGAAAGAGGTCGGTGACGTCGCGCTTGCGCGCGCGCGTCCCGTTCAAGAAATACTTCGATTGGCCGTCGCGGGTCAGCGCGCGGCGCACCGAGATCTCGGCGTAGCTGCTGTATTCGCCTCCAAGACGCCCCTCGCTGTTGTCGAAAAACAGTTCGATACTCGCCTGACCGACCGGCTTGCGCGAAGCCGAACCGTTGAAGATCACGTCCTCGCCGGAATCACCGCGCAGATGCTTGGCCGACGACTCGCCCATCACCCAGCGCACTGCGTCGATGGTGTTGGACTTGCCACAGCCATTCGGCCCGACGATACCGACCCGGTTGCCCGGCAGCACCAGCAGGGTCGGGTCGACGAAGGACTTGAAGCCAGCCAGTTTTATACGGGCAAGTCGCACGGATGAGTGGGGCTCTGTCGAGACAAAGGTTAGAATCTTACATGGTTCGGGACGGTCTGTTGGCCGTTACCCGAAATCCGTTCACCACAAGGATCACCGATGCCCAGCCAACCGAGCAAGACCCTGGACACCTTTCCCAACCCGCAACCCGCGCACGATTTCACGATTTATATCCGTATCCCGGAGTTCAGTTGCCTGTGTCCGGCCACCGGCCAACCCGACTTCGCTGAACTGCATCTGCAATACGTGCCCGAGGCGGATTGCGTGGAGCTGAAATCGCTGAAGAACTACATCTGGTCGTTTCGCGACGAAGGGGCCTATCACGAGGCCGTGACCAACCAGATTCTCGGTGACCTGGTCGCGGCGCTTCGGCCACGCTTCATGCGCCTGACCGCGGATTTCAACGTGCGGGGCGGGATCTACACCCAGGTTGTGGCGGAACACCGCGCCGAGGGCTGGACCCCCAGCCCCCCGGTTCATCTGCCGCCTCCGACACGTTCCTGAACCGCCCTCCGGTTCCGCACGGAGCCTGATCCTTGGTCCGTCATCACGTCGGCATCGACCTCGGCACATCGGGCCTGCGCGCGGAGGTCATCAACGCGACCGGCGAATCGGTTGCCAGCCTTCGTCGTTCGTGGTCGAGAACCGGCCGGATCGACGAACCGGAGTCATGGTGGCTGGCGGTCATCGACCTGCTGCGGGAGATCGTGCCGAGCATCCCTGACGAGCCCGTCACCATCGCGATCGATGGCACTTCAGCGACCCTGCTCTCGTTGGACCGGAACGGTACCCCGCTCGGACCCGCCCTGATGTACAACGACGCGCGGGCCGCGGCCGAAGCCCGGACCCTGCGGGGAATCGCGCCGTCCGAGAGTGCCGCCCATGGTGCAACGTCCTCCGCGGCCAAGCTTCTCTGGCTGCGCAACCAGAGCGGATTGCCGCCCGCCTCGCGCGTGCTGCATCAGGCCGAGTGGATCGGTGGCCGACTTCAGGGCCGCTTCGACATCGGTGACGAAAACAACGCGCTGAAACTCGGCTACGACCCGATACACGGGTGCTGGCCCCAATGGTGGCTGGACGAACTGGGGCCGATGCAGGAACTCCTGCCGCGCATCGT
>SLHN01000143.1 GCA_007136145.1 Thioalkalivibrio sp. | reverse complement strand
GGCCAGAGCGAGAGTTCGCGGGGGAAAGAGACCAGCACCACCACGTAGCCGACCATCGCCGGATTGAACGGGTTGTAGCCGAGCCCGCCGTAGAGATGTTTGGCAACGACGATCGCGAACGCAGTGCCGGTCAGCAATATCCAGACTGGTGCCAGCGGCGGAATCGCCAACGCGAAAAGCCATCCTGCAAGCACTGCACTGGAGTCGCCCAGGGTCGCCATTACCGGTCGCCCGCGCGCAGCCAGCATCAAGGCTTCGAACAGCACCGAAAACAGGATCGCCAGAGTGACGTTGACCAATACACCCCAACCGAAGAACCAGGTCATCGCCAGCGTGCCGGGTACCAGCGCATAAAGAACCTGGCGCATCACCCGGCCCACACTGTGCCCCGGAACGAGGTGAGGCGAGGTGCAGGTCTGGAACCTCATCAGCCGTCGCTCCGTTCGTGGTCGCTCGAAGCCGTTCCGTCGGATTGCGTGGCCTTGCGCGCACGTGCCCGCTCGATGGCGCCATCGATTGCCGTTTTCTTGTCTTCTTCGGGACCTTTTTTGGCCAGGGCCGCCTTCTTGCGAGCCAGACGCTCGGCTTTCTCACGCTCTTCGCGTTCCTGACGTTCCTGCCGGAACTCGAACCGTTCCCGAGCCAGATCGGCCTTCTGGCGTTCCTTCTCCCGGCCCCAGATTTCCTGCTTGGCGAACCGGTAGTACTGCACCAGTGGAATGTTGCTGGGGCAGACGTGGGCGCAGCAGCCACATTCGATACAGTCGAACAGGCCGTAATCCTGGATGGCGTCGAAGTCCTTGCTTTTCGCAAACCAGTACAACTGCTGTGGCAGCAGGTTCGCCGGACAGACGCGAACACATTCACCGCAACGGATGCAGGGCATCAGCGGGCCTGGGGCGGGTGTGTCCTGTGGACGCGTGGCCAGCAGGCAGTTGGTGCCCTTGATCACCGGTGCCGCGTCGTCGCCAATCGCGAAGCCCATCATCGGGCCGCCCATGACCAGCCGGTCGACCCCTGGCGCGTAGCCGCCGGCCGCTGCAACCAGGTCGGCGAAGGGGGTTCCGATCAAGGCCTCGACATTGCGTGGCTCGCGGATACCTGGGCCGGTGACGGTAACGATGCGCGAAATCAGGGGCTGTCCGAACAGGATGGCCTCCCGTATGGCCTTCAACGTGCCGACGTTCTGGCAGACCATGCCCAGGTCCGCGGGCAGGCCAGCGCTGGGAACTTCGCGTCCGGTCAATACGTGTATCAGCTGGCGTTCGCCGCCGGTCGGATAGATGCTGGGGATGGAGACGATCTGCAGGAAATCGGCTTCCTCGGTGGGTCGTGCGTCGGTCAGTGCGCGCAGCGCTTCGGGCTTGTTGTCCTCGATGGCGAACAGTACTCGTTCCGCGCCGACGATGTGAGCGACGATGCGTGCTCCGTCCAGAATGGCCTCCGGAGAGGTGCGCATCAGGGTATCGTCACAGCTGATATAGGGCTCGCATTCGGCGCCGTTGACCACCAGCGTATGAATCCGTTTGTCGGCTCGCGGATTGAGTTTTGCCGCCGTTGGGAACGCCGCGCCTCCCATGCCCACGATACCCGCGGCGCGCACCCGCTCGCGCAGGCTGCGCGCGTCGCGTTCACGCCAGTCAGGCCAGGCGGGCATACGCTCACCCCACTGATCATGGGCATCGGATTCGATGACAATGCACGGCGCGCTGAGACAGGATGGATGGGGTACCGGATGCTCGACGATATCCTTGACCCGGCCCGAGGTCGGTGCATGCACATTGGCGCAGATATAGTCCTTGGCTTGGCTGATCCGTTGCCCCTTGAGCACGCGATCGCCGGGCTGCACCAAGGGTTCGGTCGGGGCGCCGATGTGTTGCGACAACGGCACGTACAGGTAGCGAGGGACACCCAGGGTGAGCAGGGGGCGCTCCGTACTGTCGGCCTTGTGGTCGGGCAGTTTCAGGCCACCGTGGAAGCGATGCAGTTGCATGGGCTCATTCTATCCGGGAATCGGTGCCCTCAGGCGGGTTCCCGGTTTTCCTGATGGCTGTCGCGCCTGGACGGTGTCGGCCGTTCGATCGGCGATGGGTCCGGCTGTGGCCAGCGCCAGTCGTATAGGGTCTGTTGGACGGGGATCATGAAAATGCAGTCGACGGGGCAGGGCTCGATGCAGAGTTCGCAGCCGGTGCATTCGGATTCGATGATGGTATGCATCTGCTTGGCGGCACCGACGATGGCATCCACTGGGCAGGCCTGGATACATAATGTGCAGCCGATGCAGGTCTGCTCATCGATGACCGCCACGGCCTTTTCCCGGGTCTCCGCCTCGAGCGGCTTCGGATCACGCCCGAGAAGGTCGGCCAGTGCCAGGACGGTCGCCTCGCCTCCGGGCGGGCACCGGTTGATGTCGGCTTCTCCCGAGGCAATCGCCTCGGCATAGGGTCGACAACCGGGATAGCTGCATTGGCCGCACTGGGTTTGCGGCAGCAAGGCGTCGACCTGGTCGGCGATCGGATCGCCCTCCACGCGGAAGCGCTGCGCCGAATACCCGAGGACCAGTCCGAAGGCGATGGCCAGTCCGGTGATCGCGAGGATCGCGTTCAACATCGCGGACGCGGAACCGTCACTGGTGCCCGGGAATTCCCGGGCGAAACGGCTCGGGTTCAAGGCCCGGGCAATGGGGCGTGGCAGTTGTAGGCCACTGGAGAGCAGGCATCGCTTAAGCTTCCTCGTGTCTGTCGGCGACCGCCGGGGAAAGATCCCCGACGGATGAAATTATCGGACTACAGGCGCACCAGTCCGTAGAAACCCATGAAGCCCAGGGACATCAGCCCGGCCGTGATCATCGCGATCGCGCTGCCTCGAAATGGGACTGGAACATCCGCGGCCGCGATGCGTTCACGGATCGCGGAGAAGAGAATCAGCACGATCGAGAAACCGACTGCAGCGCCGAACCCGTACAGGGCCGATTCGATGAAGCCGTGGGCTTCCTGCACGTTCAGCAACGCGACCCCGAGCACGGCACAGTTGGTTGTGATCAGCGGCAGGAAAATCCCCAACACGTTGTAGAGCAGGGGACTGGTCTTGTGCACCACCATTTCGGTGAACTGCACCACGGCTGCAATGACCAGGATGAACGCGATGGTGCGCAGATATTCGAGCCCGAGTGGAATCAGCAGGTATTCATTGATCAGATAGCTGCTGACCGCGGACAGCGTCAGCACGAAGGTGGTGGCCAGGCCCATCCCGGTCGCGGTCTCTACCTTGCGCGAGACGCCCATGAACGGGCACAACCCAAGGAACTTCACCAGAACGAAGTTGTTGACCAGAATCGTGCTGATAAGGATCAGGGCGTATTCCACGACAATCCAGAGTGATGCCTAGAACGAGAGTATCGGGCAAGCGACCGAGCCGGCTCAAGCGCGCGTGCAGTTCGGCTTCGGTGTCGAACGCATGTTTTCCCCGAAGATGGATCGAAAACATAGCATCCTGGCGGACGCTCCGCGCCGGTCTCCACAGAGTCAGCGTGGTCACGCTGTAACCTATCGGATCCGGCCGGCGCTTCGTCGGCTGGGTCCCGGACAGCACAAAAATCGCCTGTAGGGTGCCGTGCGGCGCAGCCGAACCGGACCGCCACAACACTGGTCCTGTGATTCCAGGCACCCTGCGCGCATCACGGTTTGTGGAACGGGCCCCTGAACCGATTACATGTTCTGTAGCGTGTCGGGAGTCAGCGCGGCGAAGTCCGGGAAAGTCGGATGCGCGCCGAAGGGGCCTTCGACTCCCTCGCGGAGCACCGCTCCCGTCTGCATGCGCGTCTGGGCCGCCGCGTCGAGTTCTTCCGGGCGATCCGACAGAAACAGGATCTGTTCCGGTGGCAGACTGATCTGCGCGGCGATACGGCGATAACTGTCCGCATCCCGCTTGCCGCCAAGGCGGGTATCGAAATAGCCGCTGAACAGCGGGTTCAGGTTCCCCTCCCGGGTGTGTCCGAACAGCAGCTTCTGGGCATGCACCGAACCCGATGAAAAGATGTAGAGCCCGATGCCCGCTTCTTTCCATGACCGCAGGTTTTTCGCAACGTCGGGGTAGACATGACCGTGAAAATCGCCCCGTTCATAACCGCTTTCCCAGATCAGTCCCTGAAGGGATTTCAGCGGGGTGATCTTCTGGTCGGCCTCGATCCAAGCGCGCATGCGCTCGATCAGTGCTTTGTCGTCCAGACTGCCGCCAGCGTATGCGCGTGCATCCGCAAGGAGTCGGGTAACCTCCGGGGAATCCCGATGCTCGCGCACGTAGTCGGCAAGATGGGCGGCTGAATACGGGAACAGGATTTCATGGACGAACGAAAGGCTGGTGGTCGTACCCTCGATGTCCAGCAGGATCGCTCGGATCATTGCGCGGATCCGGGTAACTCGTCGAGCATCGGGAATCGGCGGGCGATCTTGTCGCCAGTGAAGTTGGCGACCCAGCCCTCGGTATTCGTGAACAGACGGATCGCGGCGAAATGCGGCGCGGGGCCCATGTCGAACCAGTGGCGGGTACCCGCCGGAACCGCGATCAGATCGCCCGCTTCGGCGTGAACGCCGAGTACCTGGTCGCCGATGTGCAGGCAGAAGAGTCCACTGCCTTCGACGAAGAAACGGACTTCGTCCTCGCTGTGCGTGTGTTCGTCCAGGAACTTCTCCCGGAACTCCGCGCGCTGCGGGTGATCCGGCGTCAGACGCACGACGTCCGCGGTGGTGAATCCACGTTCGCGTTTCAGGCGTGCGACGTGTTCGCCGTAGACTTCGAGAATCGCTTCCTGGTCGGCACCCTCCGGCAGGGTTCGGCCTGCGTCCCAACGTTCGAAGCCGATGCCGGCTTCGGCCAGGATCCGGGATATCTCAGCGCTGTCTTCGACACGCTGACCCCGATCGGGTGCGGAATCGGGGTAGACGTAAAGTGTGGTCATCGGCTCAGCCTCCGGGAAAGAACCTCGCATTCGAAAAGGAATTCGAAGGCCTCCACATGTTGCACGGCGCTCTCCACCGAGCGTCCCCAAGTATAAAGGCCATGTCCACCGATCAGGTATCCGGGCAGATTCGGATAGCGGTTCATGTAATGGTCCACCTGGGCCGCGAGCTGCGGGATATCCTGGGTATTGGGGAAAACCGGCACGGCAAGGGAGGTCTCGTGGGTGTCGATCGTGGGGAATGCTTTCAGCACCTCGTAATCGTCGAGGGTCAGGCCTTGGGGAAACAGGCGCGAAAGTACCGTCGCATTCACCGAGTGAGTGTGCAGCACGGCCCCGATGCCGGGATCGCGCCGGTACATCACGATGTGCAGGAAGGTCTCCGCCGACGGCTTCTTGCCCGGAGAAAGAATGTTGCCGTCCAGGTCCACGACCATGAAGCCGTTGTTGTCCAGGTGGCCCTTGTGGCGACCCGAAACGGTAATCACGATTTGGTCGTCGTTCAGGCGGGCGGAGAAGTTCCCCGCGGTCGCGGGCACCCATCCGCGCTGCGCAAACAGGTGGCCCGCGTCCGCGAGGAGTCGAGCCTGCGCCTTGTACTCCAGGGTTTCTTCAATCATACATACCGATGCCGAAAAGGTCGGAAGCTTACGCCAGCGGG
>SLHN01000007.1 GCA_007136145.1 Thioalkalivibrio sp. | reverse complement strand
TGGCTCGCGTATCGCAAAACTGGCTTATGCATCGGGCCGTCCCATCCTGGACGTCGCGGCCGAGGAAACCGGCATCGAGCGGGAACGGCTGGAGCAGATGCTGGATCCGGCCCGACTCACAGGTCCGCGGTAGCGATTGCTGCGAGCGCCGCCACCGCTTGATCCTTTGCTGAAGTGGAGATGCTGGGGAGGAAATAGTGCCCGATTTCCGGGTAAAGAAAAATCGGCTGGAAGAGAATTGAAAAAATCAATAAAACAACGGATTATGGTAGAAAACACATGTCATTTATTCGATTTTTCATACCGATCGTGGGGATGGCCGTGCTGCTTGCCGGCTGTGCCGGACTGAAGGACAAGGAGTCGAGCCTCGAGCGGACGCTCAGCGCGTACGGCAGTGCGGTGCGTTGGGGGGATCTTGCCAGTACCTACGATTTTCTGGAGCCGGAGCTTGCTGCCCAGTCGGAACCATCCGGGAATCTCGACAACATCAGGGTGATTCAATACGAGGTTCTGAAAGGGCCCATGACCGATGGTGAGCGTGCAACGGTCCATGCCAGGGTAAGCTATGTGCATCGGGACCGGCAGGTAGTCCGCACCCTCGACGACCGGCAGGAATGGCGGCATGATTCCGAATACGGCTGGCGGCGAAGCAACCCGATCCCGAGGATGCCGCCATAGTTCTCAAGTGCGCGCTCAGTGTGACTCCTGGGCGAGGGAGGATGAAAGGTGGTTTGGCGGGAAGCGTAGCCAATGGCATGCTCCGACGTGCCCGTAAGTGGGTGTGAATTGCCTCGGCGTGTTTCCGCTGCGACTCGCCTCACGGCACCGGCACCCTATGGGTTGGGCTTCGTCAGGTTGGTGGGGAATCGAATCTTCCCAGCTGGAAAAAATTCCGCGCCGGTGTCCGTCCGGCGTAGGCAAGGTCGGGTATTGTGTTGGCACCACCCAGCCCGAATGGTGGTTATTTCAGCTCCTGATATTCTGTGTATTTCAGTGAGCTTCCGAACACCTTTTCCGCCGGGTATTTGCGTTCGTTCTCGAGCACCTTTCGCTCGACCGCATCGGCGATACTGACTCCGAGCCTGTCGGACAGCCGAACCAGGTAAATCTGGATATCGGCGATTTCGGAAGCGACCTTTTCCAGCGTGGTCGTATCCAGGTTCTCGCTCTGCGCTTCGCTGAGCCATTGAAAATGCTCTATCAACTCGCCGGCTTCGCCCGCCAGCGCCATGACCAGATTCTTCGGGGCATGAAACTGCTCCCAATCCCTGCGCGCGGCAAAATCCCGCATGCGATTTTTCAGGTCTTCCAGCTCTGGCCACTCCATGGTTGGCTTCGGCATCGTGATCAGGCGGCGGCCTGCATGCGGTCCCGGTTGCGGGACTGCCACATTTCCCGGGCCAGCGCCGTGGCAGCTTCGGGCGTGGGGGCCTTCTTCATCAGATGCAGGGCAATCGCGGCAGTCCCGACGACAGCGGCCTCGCCGTATTCCTCCTCGCTTTCACCACGCCAGAATCGAACGAGCCGCCCAACATCCAGGTGGTCGTCGCGCATGTGGCGCCGGCTGAACATCGCTGGCCACTCCTCCTCTTCGAGAACGCCATTACGCACCCGCTGCACAAGACAGGGGCTGTCGGGATTGCGCTCGATCTCGCCACCTTCACCCTTGATTACCGCTACATTGGCTTCACCAAGAAGCATGGCGGCTTCCTGGTGCACGGGACGGTATCCCGGGTGGAATATGCCCTGCATCACGTACGGAGCGTTGAAGGGATTGGTGCTGCGGGCGACAGTATGAACCGGGGAGCGAAGCCCCATCAGGGGGCGCAGTTCGATGATCTCATGCAGCCGGGGGCAAAGGTGCTCAAGGTCGAGGTAGGCAAAATTCTCGGTGGCCATGCGCTGGCAGGCCTCGTCGATCGAGGAGCAGGGGGTGACCCCAAGACTGCCAAGAACGTCGCGGGTGTAGATACGTCCGACGGTATGACCGCTGGCGCCGTGCATGAAGGTGCGAATGCCATTCTGGGCAAGCAGCAGGGTAGAAAGCAGGTACCAGGGCAGCACCCGGCGCTTGCCCGCGTAAGACGACCAATCCAGATCCACGCTGGGGGCATCGGCGGGAATGTGGATCGCGTTGCGGACCGCGCGCACAAACCCAACGAGTTCCTCCCGAGTCTCTTCCTTCACCCTCATGAGCATCATGTACGCGCCGAGTTGCACGGGCTCGACCTGCCCGGCAAGTATCATGCTGAAAGAGTCGAAGGCTTCCTGCTCGGTGAACGGGCGGGTGCCGTTCTTGCCCTTGCCGAGGATACGCACGTACTGCGCGAAGGGGTGCTCTTCGTATTGGGTGGGTTCGACCATCGTCCGTTCTCCGGAATGACTGCGCGCATTTCCGTCGGCGCACGCCGACTTGCTGGTGATGCGAATCATACCGCCGGGCCGCGTGGGAGCAAAACCGGATCATGATTCAACCCCTTGCCGCGCGGGGGAAAGATCGCTCACCGGCTGGGCGCGGGAAACCGAGGTTTACAAGCCGGTTGAGGCCCTGTTGCAAGCAAGGATTAGCTTGAAAGAACCCGCGTAGGGTGCCGTGAGGCGAAGCCGAACCGCACCGATACCACGCTGGCACTGACCGTCAGGGCCCCGGCCTCGAACAGTGGAATTCGATGCGCTCATTGGCATCCTGCGCCTGTTGTTAACAGAGGCGACCCGAGGCCATGAAGGTCAGTGGCGTTCGTCCCGGCACGTTGGTTGGTCAGCCTTGCGTGCGGCTTCCGCGGATTCGTCCATCAGCCGTTTCAGAATCGCGGCAATTGCGTATTTCAGCCCGACGATGATCACCACCAGAGCGATCGCGATCCAGATGAAGTGCTCCAGTAACCAATGGGTCATGACCTTCCGTCCTGATGGTCCGATGGCTGGATCACAGTCGGCGAGCGGCCGATCGGTTCGCGCGAAACGGAGGACGTGGAGGCATCGGTGCGCAGTTGTTCGATGGCATCCCCCATGCCGCGGGTGGGCGCATGAAAGCCGGTCGTACCGCGGCGCATGCGGCCCGACGCCTCGTACATCACTCGGGTCAGTTCGACCCGAAAGGAACCCCGCTTGACAATACGCTCGATTTCGGTGTCCGTGAACTCTATCCAGCAGACCGGCCCGGAGCAGTAACCATCCTCAAGGCGCACCGAGCGCCGCAGGCCGGGAATGTCGAAAGTTGCCTGAATCAAACGGTAATCCTCGCCCATCCAGGCCCCCGCGAACAACCAGCCATCAGCCTCGGGAATGACCGCAAGCGCGGTGCCGTCGAGATCGAGGGCCGCGTGGCAGCGTTCGGCATCGGGTACCAGTGGCGAGGCATCACACCGGTATTCCCATTGGCCTGCAATGAAGCTGGAGCAGGCGGTGCTCAGAGCAACCGCACCGAGGATCAGTATCACTGGCAACACTCTCTGGTGGCGCAGGATAGGCTTTGGATATCTCGAACGCACGTCGATTGTTGGCCGGTTGGGGATTGGGCATGCAACGCCGGGAGGCAACGAAGAAGCCCTAATCTAACAGAGTGAACGGAGTACCGGGCTGACAACGATCAGACGATACCACCAGGGAGCGAACTGACGTGGTGCTTCTCACCGTTCGTGGCTTCTTCCGGTCCGCGGAGCCGCCGGATCTGATGGGGGCGGGCATCGACCACAATGCCGTCCTGGGTCAGCACCTTTACCCGGTAGCTCGCGTTGGTCCTGTACTGCATGCTCAGCAGGTCCATGGATGTTCGTGGTGCCAGCGGGCTCACGATAACGCCGAGAGCGCCGTTCCACTCGGTGTAATAACTGGCATGTTGCATGATCACCAGTTCGCCAACCTTGAACGTCATGTTCGACCTCTATTCCAGAAAAGTCGCTGGTTCCTGCCGTCACGGACGTCGCTCGTTTGGAGCATGGCCCCACTTTCGCGATCGTGGTGGTCACCGCGGTGTACAAGGGGGGTGACGCGCCCGATCGTTTCGTGGGTTTGCCTGTAAGTATAGCGAAAGCGTTGCGGCCATTGGTGGATCGTCTTGAGTTTCCGTGTCCCGCGTATGATGGAGCTCGCTCGTGGCGCACGCCTGATCAATGGGGTCAAATCGAATCAACGGCGGTTGGAATGCAGTCCGTGGATTCCATCGATCTCCTCGGGCCAGGATACGGTGTAGCCGAAGCGAATCTCCTTTTCGCTCCCCGCTACGAGATCGGTTGACCATGCCAGAACTCCGGGACGACCGTCGACGTCACGCTCCGTGGGTGGGGTGCTGGCCTGGGTCAACTCGACCTTGATCCGCTCATCGCGGGGGACCGGCAATTGGTCGAGAACAGTGATGCGCAACTGCTGTTCGTGGCGGTTATTGACGATGATGCGGTACCCGCGCTCGAGTCGCTGCTGGCGCCGTAGAAGACCCTCGCGGCCGACGACGTCCCGATCGAGTTCGTGGCGAATCTCGATGCGGTCGTCAACCCCGAAAGCCAGACGTAGTTCAGCCCCAGGCGCCAGTACCCCGATCCGTGTCTGACCGACCAGTTGTCCATCCTGAAACAGGTTCACCGGCCCTGGAAGCATCGGAGTCGAACCATCGAAGATTCCTTCGGCAAACAGGTAGGCGTTGGTCGACCGGGTTGGCACCGAGCGCGCGGAGAGTGCCACCGCATGTGTGCGTGTTTCGAGCAGAAAACGTTGCTGACGATTGTCGGCCGGAAGGCTGATCGTGCCGGGAACCCGGTATCGGCTGGTGAATCCGGTCGTTTCGAGAATGGCCGATTCCATGACTGCCGCCGGAGCCGCCATCATATCCATTGCCTCCGACCGGCCGCGGAGCCTGGGCTGCGACGGTGGGGCAATATCGATGAACCACGGGTGTAGTTCGGGCAAGTGACCGCCGAGGGCCGGACGAGCTGTGGACAGAAAAAGTCGGACATCTCGCCATTCCTCGCCGGTGTTTTGACGAACTTCGGCGCGTTGGACCCACTCGATCCTGTTCTCGACGGTATCGAGTCGCGCCTCGTAGAACGGTGACCAGTTCGCTCCCGGTACTTCGTACTCGAGCCTGATGACTGCCGGTCCGCCCGCGGTGGTTTCGTAGTGGATGGTCGCTTCGATTGTGTCGCGACGGTCTGTGCGCAGGGCTGCAAGCTCGCGTTCGATACGGGCGATCTCAACGTCGATATCGCGAAGTGCCGTGTCAACCTCCGCAATTTTCTCGAGCACATCCTGTGCACCATCGCCGATCAGGGTCCAGGCACGATGCCATTGGTCCGGAGGAAGCGCGGGTTCGATTGCCCCCGCGTTCTCTGTCAGGCGTTCGATGAAACCAAGTTTCAGGGTCAGTGCCCGTTTTCCGTCAGTGAGTTGCCTCCGTTTGTCCCGCGTATCGCGCAATGCCTGATCAAGCACGCGTTCCATTGGATGAGCGAGATCGCGGCCATGCACTGTCCGGGTTTCCACATGCTGAAGGCGCAAACCCTCCGGACCCTCGGCATGAACACGCAGGCTGGCTGGGTTCAGCAACGCGGGCAGGGGATGGATTTGTACGGTTCCAACGCCGCCGTCCAGCGTCACCATGTGTTCGCGCACAACCTGGGCACGATCGGGATAGGCGGTCAC
>SLHN01000019.1 GCA_007136145.1 Thioalkalivibrio sp. | reverse complement strand
CTGAGACGCAGAATCGTTTCTGCGGTCTCCAGTTCCCGCGGGCCAACCTCCAGAAAAACCAGCGCAGCCAGCAAACCACCTGTGCTCGCGTGAACCTGCTCCAGAAGCGAACGCCACCGTGGCAATGAAAGACCCGGCTCCGGACGCAGCCGGAATACTTTCAGCCCGGCGGCTGCGAAAGCGGTCGCCTCCTCCACTCCGGCGACCGCGGGCACAGGCACGGGCACAAACCAATGCTGCCGGATATGGGGATCCGCCGGTGGCTCCGTGCAATCAGCGCACAGAATCCCTCCCAGCCGTGACCCAAGCGCGGACGCAAGCCGCGGGAGCACCTCGTTGGCCGGCTTCGGGACATCCGGAATTTCGAAATACAGCCTGAGCGTATCGGGAACTTCCGTGACCCAGTCGATGCTTGAGGCGAAGCGCTCCCAAGCCCCTGCCGGGATCAGGAGATTCGGCCAAAAATGCGCGAAATAGGCGAACCGCCAGTCGTCCGGCAGATCCTCGGGATAGAAGTCCTGCCAGGCAGGGCTGGCCTCATCGTACACTGCCGCCAGACGCAGACTGCGCCGGGCCATTGCTGAAGTCATGGCATGCCCTCTAGGAATCGCGGACCGGATGACTCCCGAAAGTACGAATCCCCCCGCGTGGCAAACGCTACGAAAAACACCGGGCAGAGATGGTAGCCGCGACGCGGACGCACGAAAACCCTCGGCCAGATAGTCGGATGACAAATCACCAACGACGGCAGACGAGAAGACATACAGGCAGTAAACTCTTGCGCCGACACCATCAGGAACCCATCAATAAATGTGGCTACCCATCATTGCCATCATCGGCGGCCTGGCCGCTCTGACCTGGAGCGCTGACCGTTTCGTGGTCGGTGCCTCGGGCCTGGCCCGCGGACTCGGAGTCTCGCCGCTACTGATCGGCCTGACCATCGTCGCTTTCGGCACGTCCGCGCCGGAGGTCTTCGTTGCCGTGCTCGCTGCGCTGAAGGGTAACCCCGGACTCGCCATCGGAAATGCAATTGGTTCCAACATCGCCAATATCGGTCTCGTACTCGGCGCCAGCGCGCTGGTCGCCCCCCTGCTGGTCCGTTCAGCAATCCTGCGCCGGGAGTTTCCGGTGCTGCTGCTGGTTACCCTGCTGGGATTCGTGCTGATCCTGGACGGCACGCTCGGACGTATCGACGGTGCCCTGCTTCTCGCAGGCCTGGTGGCACTGATCGCATGGCTTCTGATCGGCGCGAAGCGCGGCCAGATCGAGCCCGATCGCCTGGGGGTGGACATGGAGGAAGCGGTTCCAACACCCTCATCCCTGTCGCGATCGCTGAGCCTGCTGGTCGTCGGCTTGCTCTTGTTGTTGCTCAGCAGCCAGGCACTGGTCTGGGGCGCTGTGGAAATCGCCGGCGCGCTTGGAATCAGCGATCTGGTCATCGGCTTGACCATTGTCGCGATCGGAACCAGTCTGCCCGAACTTGCAACCTCGATCACCGCGGCCTGGAAGGGTGAAAACGAGCTTGCCATCGGCAACGTTCTTGGTTCCAACCTGTTCAACCTGCTTGCGGTCCTGGCGGTCCCCGGAGTGATCGCCCCAGGTGCACTGGAAAACGCCGTGTTGATCAGGGATTATCCCGTGATGGTCGTGCTCACGCTCCTGTTGTTCTTCCTGGCCCTGGGTCGCCGAAAGGCCCCGGGTACAGTACGGCGCGGAGAGGGCGCCCTGCTCCTGACTCTCTTTGCCGCCTACCTGGTTCTGCTCGGATGGACCGCCACCGCATGAAACTTGATCCCGAGAATACCCGCAGCCTGGCCCTCGCGGTACTTGCGATCGAGGCAGAGGCAATACAAGCCCTGGCGACGCGAATCGATACCCGTTTCCTTGCCGCCTGCGACTACATCCTTGACTGTCGCGGTCGAGTCGTCGTCACTGGCATGGGTAAATCCGGGCACATCGGCGGCAAACTCGCCGCCACGCTCGCGTCCACTGGCACCCCGGCATTCTTTGTACACCCGGGTGAGGCGGGCCACGGCGACCTCGGCATGATCACGCGCGACGATACCGTGATCGCGCTGTCCAACTCTGGCGAGACTGACGAGCTGCTGACGATCCTGCCGATCATCCGCCGTCTCGGCGTCCCGTTGATTGCGATGACCGGTAATCCGGAGTCCCGCCTCGCCCGCGAGGCCTCTGTGAACCTCGATGTCAGCGTAACCCGCGAAGCCTGCCCTCTGGGTCTTGCGCCGACGTCCAGCACCACCGCCGCACTCGCGATGAGCGATGCACTTGCGGTGGCGGTGCTGGACGCTCGGGGCTTCACCGCCGATGACTTCGCCCGCTCGCACCCGGGCGGTCGACTGGGACGGCGGTTGCTGATCCACGTCGGGGACATCATGCGTACCGGTGACGCGATGCCGAGCATCCATGCTGACGCGTTGTTGCGCGATGGGCTGGTCGAAATCTCGCGCAAGGGGCTGGGCATGGTGGTGATCTGCGATACCGAGGGGCACATCGAGGGCGTATTCACCGATGGTGATCTGCGCCGCTCGCTGGACCGTGGCCTCGATATCCACCAGCTCACCATCGGGGAGGTGATGACCCGCAACGGTTTCACCGCGCGACCCGGATGGCTCGCGGTCGAAGCGCTACAGTTGATGGAAACACATCGCATCAACGCGCTGCCCGTTGCCGACGAAGAGTTGCGGCTGGTGGGCGCCCTGAACATGCACGACCTTCTCCGCGCGGGAGTTGCGTGATGCCTCTGACCCCCGAAACCCTTCTCGACCGGCAGCGGAAGATTCGCCTTCTGGTGCTGGATGTCGATGGCGTGCTCACCGACGGCAGCCTGTTCCTGGGCGATGGCGGCGAACAGTACAAGGCCTTCAACAGCCGCGACGGCCATGGTATCCGGATGGCTCAGCAGGGCGGGCTGGAAATTGCCGTCCTGACCGGGCGGACCTCGGCGGTGGTCGCCCACCGCATGCAGGACCTCGGCGTGCGACATCTGGTGCAGGGCCGCCGAGACAAGCGGGAAGCGATGGCCGAATTGCTGGAACAAACCGGGTTCGCACCGTCAAACAGCGCCTACATCGGCGACGACATCCTCGATCTGCCCGCGATGCGTCAAACAGCGATCGGTATCGCGGTCGCCGACGCCCACCCGCTGGTACTGGAGCATGCCGACTGGCACACGCGGGCGCCGGGCGGGCGCGGGGCCGTGCGCGAGGTCTGCGAGGCGTTGCTCGCGGCCCAGAACCGTCTGGAGGACATTCTTCGTGCCTATCTGGAACCCTGAACCCAGTCTCCGAGCGAGCGGCAATCAGGGATCCGTTGCCACCACACCGAGCGGATTTGCCGCGCAATTGTTCCTTGCGGTACTGGTCGGACTGCTCCCCGTAGCGGCGCAGGGGACTGCTCCGGAAGCACAACTCGACATCTTCGGCTTCACGCTCAGAATCACGGATGCCGAGGGTCAGATCACGCATGTACTCCACGGCGAACGCATGCAGCAGTTCGATGATCTGCAGCAACAGCACACCGAGGAACCGCGGCTGGAACTTCTCACCGACGGTGAACTGGACTGGATCTGGAGCGCGCCTGCCGCTATCCACTACCCGGCGCGGCAACGCCTCGAATTGCTCGGGAAAACGGTGGGGTTACGACTTCCCGGTACCCGCAATCCGCAAACCGAAATTGAAACCGCCGACGTCACCATTCTGACCGACACCCGTGAATTCCTCACCGACGCCAGGGCCACCATGATCCAGCCAGGGCTGTTCATGACGGGTATTGGCATGCACGCCAACGTGACCACCGATATCATCGAACTCAAGAGCAGCGTCAACACCATTTACGCTGCACCGGAAATCGAGGACACCAAGCCATGACTCACCAGAATCTGACGTTGATACCACGGATCGCGACCATTGCGCTGTGCAGCCTGCTGCTCGGTGCACTACCCGCGGGGGCAACAGCGCAGGGCGTGGTTGCGCTTCCCGTACACATTGTTGCCGACAGCGCGGAAATGGATGACCGAAAGGGCGTGGGTACCTACACAGGCAATGTGGTGGTCACGAGGGGGGACCTTACGCTTCGGGCCGACCGGATCATCATCTACACCGAGGAACGGCGACCACTCCGTATGGAGGCCGAGGGTAACCCGGTCCGCGCCGAAGCCCCCGACATCAACAACGAACCCCGTATCGCCACCTCTTCGCGAATGGAATACACCTTCGACGACGAGACCCTGCTGCTGCTGACCAACGCCCGACTCCAAACCAGCACGGAGGATGCTCGTGGCGACCGCATAACCTACGATCTGACGCAGGACATCATGCGCATCGATGGAACCCCCACCGAGCGGGTCCGGATCACCATCCAGCCCCGACCGGAATGAACGCTGGCGCATTCCGCACCAACGTGGAAAGCAGCATGGATGCGGATCCGGACCGGCTGATCGGCACAGGCCTCTCCAAGCGCTACGGCAAACGGGTTGTCCTGAACGACGTGAGTGTCGATGTTGCGCGAGGGGAAGTTGTCGGCCTTCTGGGTCCGAACGGCGCCGGCAAGACCACCTGCTTCTACATCCTGGTCGGGCTGATTCAGGCGGATGCCGGTCGCATCGAACTGGCAGGCCGCGATCTGACGCGGGCACCGGTGCATCTGCGGGCTCGGCTGGGTTTGGGTTATCTGCCACAGGAGGCATCGATCTTCCGCCGGTTGAGCGTCTGGAAAAACCTGCAAGCCGTGCTCGAACTGCGGCGCGACCTCAACGCCGCCGGGCGTCGCGAGACCGGCGACGCGCTGATCGAGGAGTTTCAGCTCGAGAACGTCCGGGACAGCCTGGGAATCGCACTCTCTGGTGGCGAGCGGAGGCGTGCCGAAATCGCCCGAGCCCTCGCGGGGAACCCGCAGTTCATTTGCCTGGACGAACCCTTTGCGGGCGTGGATCCCATATCCGTCGTTGAGATTCAGGAAGTAATCGCTCACCTCAAACAGCGCGGTATCGGGATCCTGATCTCGGATCACAACGTGCGCGAGACTCTGGGTATCTGTGACCGCGCGTACATCCTCAGCGAGGGGCGCCTGTTGAGCGAGGGTACCCCCGCCGAGTTGCTTGCCGACCAGCGGGTCCGCACCGTTTACCTCGGCGAACATTTTCACCTTTGATGCCACACGTCCCCAGGAGGTAGCTGGACGGCATGCGCTTCAGGTGCTGCCAGTCGCGTCCATTCCGTGAACCATCAAGAACACGATCAGCCTCCCGAGGTCGCCCCGGGTCCCCGCTTATGGCGGCTTCCGCTGCTCTCGCCGACCGCACTGCACCAAAAGGCTGCACAAGAATGCCCGGTGGCAGTAACATAAAGGGATGAATAGTCCTTTCACTTCGGTAACAAAGTCATGTTGAAGTCGTCCCTGAACCTGCAGCTCGGTCAGAACCTGACCATGACTCCGCAGCTGCAGCAGGCGATCCGACTACTGCAGCTTTCAACCCTGGAA
The DNA here is from genome assembly GCA_007136145.1 of Thioalkalivibrio sp. Taxonomy (GTDB): domain Bacteria; phylum Pseudomonadota; class Gammaproteobacteria; order Ectothiorhodospirales; family Ectothiorhodospiraceae; genus Thioalkalivibrio. The sequence goes on along the minus strand of SLHN01000019.1, from coordinate 132 downwards.
TTGCAAATCGAGGTCCAGCAGGCGCTGGAAAGCAATCCGATGCTGGAGATGACCGAAGAAGGCACTGCCGAGGAGGCTGCGCCCGGGTCTGAGTCGGAAGGAGCCGAGCCCGAACCGGAAGCCACCCCTGTG
>SLHN01000011.1 GCA_007136145.1 Thioalkalivibrio sp. | reverse complement strand
TTCGCTGGCGCTCATTGGCACCCTACAGCTTTGATGTACCGGGAATCAGGCGTCGATCTCGTGATGCTCGAGCGGATAGCCGCGGTCCTTGAAAAAGCGGTAGCGTTCGCGGCCGAGGTTACGTGAAACCTCGCTGCCATCGACCAGGTCGGCGATGCGTTCGAAACGTCCGAAATATTCGGGTACGTCCGCTGCCAGGTTGATCAGGACATTGCAATGATCCCGTGGCGATGCAGTGTCGTGCAGGGTGATCGGGCTTTCAGGGTCTTCCACATCGGTGCCATGGGGCAGAAACGCCGTATCGTCGAAGGTCCAAAGCAGCCGGTCCATCGTTGCCGTGGTCTCGGGGTCCGTAGTGCGTATGTGCACCCGTTGACCAAGTGCATGCGCCTTGCGTGCCAGGCGGCATGCGAAATGCTGCCTGGCACGTTCGTCCCGCGACGTCAGCAGATAGAAGGTGACCCGTGTCACGTGGAATCCCCAATCGATCAGGTGCTGGCCTGATCCAGCAGATATTGCATCAGCAGCGGGACCGGGCGTCCGGTTGCACCCTTTTCCTTGCCGCTTTTCCAGGCGATGCCCGCGATGTCGAGGTGCGCCCAGGAATATTTTTCCGCGAAACGGGCGAGAAAACACGCCGCGGTAATCGTGCCGGCGGGACGTCCGCCGATATTGGCCATGTCGGCAAAATTGCTTTTCAGCTGTTCCTGGTATTCCTCCCACAATGGCAGTTCCCAGGTTCGGTCGTGGCTCGTGATTCCGGCCTTTTTCAGTGCGTCGATCAGTGCTTCATCGTTGCCTAGTACCGCGCTGGCATGGTGTCCGAGTGCGACGATGCAGGCCCCGGTGAGAGTCGCGATGTCGATCACCGCCTTCGGCTTGAAGCGTTCAACCCAGGTCAGTGCGTCGCAGAGGACCAACCGGCCCTCTGCGTCGGTGTTGAGAATTTCGACCGTCTGGCCTGACAGCGTGGTGACGATGTCGCCCGGGCGGCAGGCGCGTCCGTCAGGCATGTTCTCGGCGCTGGTGATTACACCGACCACGTTCAAGGGCAGTTTCAGTTCGGAGACCGCCTTTATTACCCCGAGCACGGTGGCGGCACCACACATGTCGTATTTCATCTCATCCATCGCCTCACCCGGCTTCAGCGAGATGCCACCGGTATCGAAGGTAATGCCCTTGCCGACGAGAACGATGGGTGCGTCTTCCTTGCCAGCCCCGCTGTATTCCAATGCGATCAACCGCGGCGGACGTTCCGAGCCCTGGCCAACGGCCAGGATCGCGCCGGCACCGAGCTTCCTCAGTTCCTTCTCGTCCAGAACGGTTGCTTTCAACTTCCTGTGTTTTGCGGCAAGTTCGCGCGCAGCCTCGGCCAGTGCCTCCGGATACATCACGTTTGGCGGCGCATTGGCCAGATCGCGGGTGTGGTCGGAGCCAGCGAGAATCGCCTCGGCCTCCGCACAGGCACGCTCGGCCTCGGGGGCCTGTTCCTCGGTGACGCACAACACCACCGTCTTCAGGCGAACCGGCTTTACTTCTTCCTTGCCTTTGTATGCGGTGAACCGATAACCCGCGTCGCCGATCGCGCTCACCAGCGTATGGACCAGCCAGCCAATGCGTTGGTCGGGTGGTAGCATATCGTCCAACGCCACGGCCACGGTTTCGGCGGGGCGTTCCACGAGGATACGGGCGAGTGCGGCAGATGCCTTGCGCACCGATTTCACCGAAAAATCCTTTCGGGGCCCGAGTCCGATGAGTAGGGTACCGGGAGAGCCTTTCGCAACCGAGGGAATCAGCAGTGTATTGCCGACCCCCCCATCCATTTCACCTGCCTTCAGCACGCCGGAAATGCGCTCCTCGAGAACCGCGTCAAGGACCTCGCCCTGGGTCCCCAGTTTGCGCTTGTGAAAAACGGCGACCGCGCGCAGGTTTGCCTTGGGTTTGTCGATCGGGGACGTTGTGACCGAGAATCGCATTGGATGACCTCGTGGTACTGGTAGGAGATTGGGCGTTAATCTTAGGCTATTGCCGGGAAGCCGGATACCGGGTGGCGCGGGATTTTCGTTCGTTGGCAAGGCGAGGGGAGGAAGCATGGTTGCTCCCCGTACCTATGATGGCGACACAGTGGACTGACGAAAAGGCCAGCAAATGAATTTCGGTTTTACAGCAAGGGCCTTGGCAGTGTGTCGAGTGAAACGATCAAGGTGGGGAACCCGGACGCAATGACGCGGTGGATCCTGCCAGAACCTGCCCGGACCACGCCAACGTGATCCCCAGCGGAATCATCGAGCGGCTTCTGGCTCGCGACTTCGTCGTCACGCAACTGGCGGTGACGGCGGTTCTGTTGCTGGTGATCATCGGCGGGGTACTTGGTCGCGCACTGCGCGACGTTGCCGTGGGCCGGATTCCGCTTGACGTTCTGCCGGTGCTGGTGGCCCTGGGTTCGTTCAGGGCCCTGATGCTTCTCTGGCCGGTGGCGCTGTTCCTCGCTTTCATCATCGTGCTGGGACGCCTGCAGCGTGACAGCGAACTGATTGCAATGCAGGCGGGAGGCATCTCGTTTGCCCGGATTTATCGGTCGATTCTGGCTGTCGCGGTCCCATCGGCATTGCTGCTCCTGTTGCTGATGTCCTTTGTCGTGCCTCAGGTCGAACACGTGGTCGACCAACTTCGTGATCAGGCCGAGTTGCGCTCGGATCTGGTGGGGGTGACTCCCGGGCAGTTTCTCAGATCCCGTGTTGGTGGCCAGGTGTTTTTCGCCGAGCGATTCAGCGCGGACAGGGAAGCGTTACTGAACGTGTTCATTTTTCGGGAATCCGAGGGCCAAACCGAGGTAACGGTGGCTGCAAATGCGATCGCACAGGTGGTCGGGGACAATCGCTATCTGTTGCTGGAGGATGGGCACCGCTATGTCGGTGTTCCCGGTGAGGGAGCATTTCAGTTGCTCGAGTTCGACCAGTTACGAATGCAGGTACCCGATCCGACGATAGTTCAGCCCCGGCGCAGCTTGGATGGTCTGCCCGTGCAGGAATTGTGGGAGCGTCGCGATCAACCCCGTTACCGTGCCGAACTGGAGTGGCGCCTTGCCTTGCCGACGTCGGTGTTGATGCTGGCTCTGGTGGCGTTGCCGCTGGGACTTACGCCGCCGCGCAGTGGTCGCTACGCTCGCGTCCCGGCAGCGATCATCGTTTACGTCGTCTACGCCAATTTCCTGATCATGGGGAAATCCTGGTTGAGTGATGGACAGCTGCCCCTCTGGCTTGGACTTTGGTGGGTTCACGCGATCCCTCTCTCAGTCTGGCTGCTGCTGTCCTGGCGCAAAAGCATGTGGCCCGCCGTGCCGCGGTCGATCAATGGGAGACTGGCATGACAACCGTGCTTGGTCGGTATGTCATTCTCCAGGTACTGACTGGAACCGCGCTGGCTCTCCTGCTGCTCGCCACGCTTGATCTCGTTTTCGCGATGATCGGGGAACTGGGAGATATCGGCCGTGGCAACTATGGTCTGCAGGAGGCCATGGCGTATGCGCTTCTGACTTTCCCGCGTCGAATCTACGAATTGATCCCGACGGCTGCCCTGCTCGGCAGTCTCTTATGGCTGGGGAACCTGGCCGCTAACGGGGAACTGACAGCAATGCGAGCGGCCAGTGTCACTCTGCGACGTCTGGTCTTCTGGGTGCTGCAGGGAGGCTTGATTGTGGTCCTCGCAATGGTGGCACTGGGTGAGCTGGTCGCCCCGGGCGCCGAGGCCCGTGGTCAGACCCTTAAGTCCTTCGCCTTCGATGAACGGTTGACGGTCAGCCGTATCGGACTCTGGGCGCGCGATGGAAACCGAATCGTGCACGCTGACGCGATTCTTCCGGATGATCGGTTGCTTGGAGTTCGGGTGGTGGAGCTGAACCCCGAGGGAGGTGTCGCTTCGATCACGAAAGCCGGAAGGGCAGTGCCGGAGAATGGCCGCTGGCGGCTCACCGATGTCCACAAATCGCAGTTTTCGCGGTCCGGCGTGGTTGCCGAAACCAGCCCCGAGGTGTTGGTCGACCGCCTGCTGGCGCCGGAATATTTCGGTGTGCTTGTGGTGGAACCGAGACAGATGGCGGCACGGGATCTAGCGAGTTATATCGCCTATCTTCGGGAAAATCATCTTGATTCCGGTGTTTACGAGGTCGCTTTCTGGCAGCGCATGACGTTGCCCGCCAGCACGTGGGTAATGCTTCTTCTGGCGCTGCCGTTTCTGTTCGGGCGTCAGCGCGAAGGCGGGGCCGGACGCAGGCTGTTCATTGGTTTGATTCTGGGTGTGGGCTTCGTGATTGTAATGCGGGGGATGACGCACATGGGGCTGGTTTACGACCTGCCACCATGGTTTGCGGCTAGCGCTCCACTGTGGTTGTTCCTGCTGATTGCTTTGCTGGCTCTGAGCCGGACCAGGGTCTAGCAGCCTGTCGGACTTGGGTGCCCGTAGCGAGCCGCGTGGGAGAGCGAGGGCAGTTTTTCATGATCTCGAGCTTCGAGTGGTGCGATTCGCTGCGCTCATTGACAACCTACGCCTACACGTTTCATGTTCTTGGGGTGGCGGGCATGACGATCGAAGCCGATCGGGCGCTGGCCGGAACCACGAACGCGGGTGGTTGGCTCGCGCCCGATCGGCGAGAGGGCTCGCTTCAGGGCAGGATCAGCGTGGTGCCCGGCCAAACCTCATCCGGGTTCTGCAGGATGTGTCGATTGGCCTCGTAGACCCGTGGCCAGTTGGTGGCTGCGTTGTAGTAGCGGGCGGAAATACCCCCAAGGGTGTCCTGAGGTTTCACTTCGTAAAGGGTGCCGCCCTGGATCCGTGCAACCCGATCCTGGTCGCGGCGCAATTGTGCAGCGATCTCGTCGATCCGTTGTGCTGCGTCAGGTTCGCCTCGGCGCAGGGCGAAGTGGGCGTCACGCAAGGCTTCCGCGCTTTTTTCGGCCGCAGCCCGGGCCGAAGCGAGATCCAGCGACCCACCTTCAGCCGGTGGAAGAACGGCGCGCAGCGCCTCCAGCTCGCTTTCGGCGGCCGCACGGACGGCGTCGCGTTCCGCCCTTGCATCGGCCAGTTCTCCTTCCGTGGCTGCGAGCCGTGACCGCAGTTCGGCCACTTGTGCCTCGTTCGCGGCACGGGCCGCATCCGCTTCGGACGCGGTGCGCCGCATTGCCGCGAGCTCTTCTTCCAGCGTGGCGATGTCGGCGCGGAGCAGGGCGCGTTGTTCACCGAGGTCGGACTGTTCGGCACGCGCGGCGGAGAGTTCCTGCTGGAGCATTTCATTGGCGCTGCGCAAGTCGGCGAGTTCGTCGCGCAGGGTATCCCTTGCGGTCCGAACTTCGTTCAGTTGCATCTGGGTTCCTTCGAGTTCGGCCTCGAGCGTGGCGATGTCGGCGCGGAGCACGGCGCGCTGTTCGCCGAGGTCGGACTGTTCGGCGCGGGCGGTGGAGAGTTCCTGCTGGAGCATTTCATTGGCGCTGCGCAGGTCGGCGAGTTCGTCGCGCAGGGTATCCCTTGCGGCCTGAACTTCGTTCAGTTGCGTCTGGGTTCCTTCGAGCTCGGCCTCGAGCGTGGCGATGTCGGCGCGGAGCACGGCGCGCTGTTCGCCGAGGTCGGACTGTTCGGCGCG
>SLHN01000081.1 GCA_007136145.1 Thioalkalivibrio sp. | reverse complement strand
GCTCGGCTACGGGCTGCTGGTCTTCCCGCTCGCGGCGGCCGGAGCCGTGCAGCAGGCCTGGATCGGCGCGGTGATGCTGGTCGTGGCCCACGGCCTGGCCAAGGCGGCGCTTTTTCTGGCGGCTGGCGCGATCGTGCTGCGCCACGGAATCGGGCGGCTCGAGGCCCTGGGCGGCGACCAGCAGGGCGCGGTGGTCGCCTGGGTCGCGTTCGCGATCGCCAGCGCCAGCCTGGTCGGGCTGCCGCCGACTGGTGGTTTCGTCGGGAAGTGGTGGCTGGCCCAGGCCGCGCTGGCGACGGGTGGGTATTTCTGGTTGGCAGTGCTGATGCTCGGAACCGCATTCACGGCTGGTTACCTTTGGCGGGCGCTGCAGGCGGCGCTGCGACCGGGCTGGGAGACGGGGGGCGGTCCCCCGGCGCTGTCTCCCGCGCTCGGATTGAGCGCGCTTTTTCTCGCGCTGAGTGCGGCCGCGCTAGGCCTCGCCGCGCCGATTTCCGCGCGGCTGCTGGACGTGGGTTCCGGGGTGGCGGGTTGATCAGCGGGTCTGAGGCGTGGCTGCACACGGTGCTGCTCGGTGCCGCGCTGCTTCTGCCATGGATGTTCCTTGCCGTGCTGCCATTTGTGCGGGAGTCCGCGCGCGGACTGTTGCTACCTTTGGCCCCCGTGCCGGCACTGCTTGCGGTCCTGCTGCCCGAGGGAACCGCACTGGCGTTACCGCTGTTTCCCGCCGGGTTTGCGTTCGGTGTCGATTCGATGGCGACTGTGTTTCTGTTCCCGGCCACGCTGATCTGGGCGCTGTCCGGGTGGATGGCTGTGCGGTTGCGCCCGGATCAGGCGTGCTCCCCGACCTTCGGAGTGCTTTGGCTACTCGCGCTGGCGGGAAATATCGCCCTGATTCTTGCGCAAGACATGCTGGCGTTGTACGCCGGAATCGCGTTGATGACTTTCGCGGCGCTCGGTTTGGTGGTGTTCGAACGAACGCCGCAGGCGCTCGGCGCTGGGCGCCTGTATCTGGCGATGATGTTGGTCGCCGAGCTGGCATTGTTTGTCGCGGTTGCGGCGCTGGTAGCGGCAGCCGAGGGCGACACTCGGTTCGATGCCGTCGGCGGAGTTCTATCCGGACCGATACTGGTGCTGTTGGCGCTGGCCTTCGGGTTGAAGCTCGGGGTGCTGGGACTGCACACATGGTTGCCGCGTGCGCACCCGGTCGCACCGGTCGCCGCCAGTGCGGTGCTGAGTGGCGTGATGATCAAGGCCGGGGTTCTCGGTTGGCTTCGACTCGTGGAGCCTGCCGGCGATGGGTTCGCCGACGTCGTTGTACCCCTGTTGGTGGGTCTGGGACTGGCCGGGGCGCTTTACGCGGTGCTGCGCGGGCTGGCTACAGGCGATCCCAAGGTTTTGCTTGGCTGGTCCAGTGTCAGCCAGATGGGTCTGGTCACCGTGTTGGCCGGGCTGGCCTTGCAGTCAGGCGAGGCGGGCGACGCTGCCGTCGCCGCGATCGCGGTGTTCGTAATGCATCACGGGCTCGCCAAGGCAGCGCTGTTTCTCGGCGTGGGTCTGCTGGGTGCCGGGTGGGGGCGCAGGCGGCTCTGGGTCTGGGGCGGCCTGTGGCTGCCAGCGCTGGCGCTGGCGGCCGCGCCGGGCACCAGCGGTGTGCTTGCGAAATCGGCGCTGGATCTGGCGGTCGCGGCGGCGGGGCTGGGGGGTGGTTCGATGGTGCTGTTCTTTCTGACGGGTATCGCCAGTGCGTTGCTGATGCTGCGGTTGCTCTGGCTGACCTGGTACATGCCGGTGCCTGACGAAGGGGAGAAGTCCGCTGCGAGAAGCTACCCGGTGCTGCCCTGGATCCTGATGCTTGGCGGCGTGCTCGTGCTGCCCTGGATCGCGTTTCCCGGAACGCCGATGCCAGCCGCCGCCGCGAGCGTGTCCGGGCATTCGGGTGCCCTCGTGCCGCTTGCAGTGGCCCTGTTGCTGGCTTTTTTCGCTTGGCGTTGGCCCACGGCAGTGCGTGTCGTCGCTGAACTAGGACGTCGTCCGACCGGGATAACGTTGCACCGGGCCGCGGGCACAGGTTGGTTCCCCGGTGCCCGCCGGTGGGCCAACTGGGAACGCCACCTGCACGCCTGGCGCCTGATCGGCCGGGCGGTGGTGCTCGTTACACTCGCCCTCGGTGCCGCAATCGGATACGGTCTGGCATTCTGATCTGTTGGTAGTGGTGGCGATGTTCCGCAGGCTTCCGTGCCGTGTTCGAGCCCATGAAGCGCGGGAGCCTGCTCCCGCTACGTGGTGCCGGGGCCAAACCACTCCTGAACGCCGCGGCAAGCCGGTACATTCCATTGGCGTGCGCGATTGCATCGTTCGGCGGGCGGGGTCAGGAAACCGGGAGGTCAGGATCAAGCCATTCCAGCAGGTAGTACAGAAATTGTCCCTCGGAAGACTTGGACGGGCCGAGTACCCGGGCGGCGAACTGGCGAGCAGCCGGATCAGCCTGCGCCAGTGCCTGCTCGAGTGTTTCCACGACCTGCACGCAGCCCGCCGGGAAACGCTTGCGGGTACGGCCGGGCATGTAGACCACCGCGAAGTTGGGGGTCGAAACGCCGGTTTCGGGATCGGGGGGTACCAGGCCACGCATCGCAAGGAGCATAACAGGCCCCGGCCGACACGCAAGAATTGACGGTGCCGTTCCTGCCTGGGAGTCTGTCGGACTTGGGTGCCCTCGCTCTCCCGCCGGCGCAGTAGGAGCAGCCCAAGTCCGACAGGCTCCCAGTGGACTCGCTTCGACATCGCCGTGGAATTTTCCTGCTTTATTCCGGGCGATTTGCGCGCTATTCTTTCGAACCGAAAGACATTGCCTCATGGATGGAGGTCAGCGATGCGCATGGAAGCGGGGCTTACCCTTGTCGAGCTTCTCGTCACCCTTGCCGTGCTCGGTGTGTTGCTGGGTATTGGTATCCCGGCGTTCGGTGCGCTGATACAGGAGAGCCGTCTCACCGCGGCCACCAACCGCTTTGTCGGTGCCCTGCATGCGACCCGCTCCGAGGCCGTGCGGCGAAACCTTCGCGTCACCCTGTGCAAAAGCGCGGACTCAGCTCAGTGCGCGGAGACGGGTGGTTGGCAGCAGGGCTGGATCATTTTCGTCGATACCGACGCTACCGGGACACGGTCGGCAGATGACCCAATACTGGCCGTTGGTGGCAGTATTCCGGATGGTGTCGCGATTGCGGGTAACTCACCCGTCGAGCACTACATTTCCTACGTGGGGTTGGGTTCGACCCGGCGCGCCAACGGCAGTCTGCAGATGGGAACGATCACCCTGTGCGCGGGCGATTCAGCGCGACGGATCGTCATCAGCCGCACGGGCCGTGCCCGGGTCGAGTTGGCGCAATGCGGCGCATGAAGGAGCCGCTGGCGGCGGTGGGAAAACGCCGTGCCAAGCTACGACGCCACGGCCTCGGGTTCAGCCTTGTGGAACTGTTGATCGTGCTGGTGGCAATGGCCATCCTGATCGGGGTTGCCTGGCCCGCCTACAAGGACTCCGTCCATAAGGTCCGACGCGCGGATGCCCGGGTCGCTCTGCTCCAGGCGGCGCAGCGATTGGAACGCTGCCACACCCGGCACGACAGCTACAGCCACGAGTCATGCGTCGTTGCGCCGCTCTCGCCCGAGGGACACTACCGGATAACCGAGCCGGACCCGCGGGGTTCCTCCAGCTTCCTGCTGCGCGCGACACCGATCGGGGTTCAGGCCGGCGATGCCGGGGCCTGTGCCTGGCTGGAGATTGATCATCGAGGACAACGCGCTGCGGCAGGGAATGCCGCCGAGGCCTGCTGGTGATGGTGATGCGGGTAATTCGCGGACATTCATGCGTCCAGGGATCCGGCCCCCGTCGCCCGGCCCATTCGGGGCGCCCCGGTGCCGGATCTGGATTCGTGGCCTCGGGCGGGCGGGCACGCGGGTTCACACTGCTTGAGGTGTTGATCGCGTTGCTGGTTCTTTCCGTTGGCGCGCTTGGCAGTGCGGCACTCCAGTTGCACGCGCTTCAGGCAACGCACTCGGCATATCAGCACAGTCTCGCGACCCTGATGGCAAGCGATGCCGGTGAGCGCCTGTGGCTGGGCGTCGCTGCGGGTCGGATAGAAACCGATTGGGTGGCAGACTGGCGACAGCGGCGCACTTGCGGTTCCGATGCGTCACATGTCTGCCTTCCAGAACTCGAAATCACGATCACCGGAGAAACCGAACGCCGTATCGTCACGGTCTCCTGGGCGGAAACCCGTTTCGTCGATGTCGTTGGAGGCCGGTCGGAACTGGAGTACCTGATCGAACTGCCGCCGGAACGACTGCCGTGATCCTCAATCGTTTCAGGCCCGCACGAATCGCTCGCCAGCAGAGGGCCTTTTCGCTGGTCGAACTTCTGGTGGCGATGGCCCTGGCACTGTTGATCACGGGCGCGGCGGTTGCGATGTTCACGACCTCGGGGCAGCTGCAACGGGAGCAGGAGCGATTGGCGTTCATGAAGGAAAACCTGCGCTTTGCGATGGATTTCATGGCACGGGATATCCGCGCCGCGGGTCTGCGCGAAAACGGTGCAGTGGACCTTGCCGACGGGCTGGAACCGGCTGATCCCGGCAGCGCCGAGCAAAACGGGTTCATCGTGCGCAAGGCGGGAATGAACTGTCTCGGTAACACCGGCCCCTGGGTGGCCAGCGTCTACACTGTGCATGCCAACCAATTGCGTTGCGCGAACGAGGCCATGCCGCCGCAGAACCAGCCGCTGGTCGAAGCCGTACAGTCGATGACTGTCGTGGCGCTGGACGCGACCGGGGAGCCGGACTGGCAAAACCCCGTGGCGTTGCGAATCGAACTCGTGCTGCGGAGCACTGTGCGCAACCAGACGTTGACCCATACCCTGGAGTTCGTGGTCAGCCTGCGCAACGCAGTGCTCGAGCAATACCATGGCTTGTGAAAGGAGGTGGTCGGACATGGATGCGCGGGAGCGTGGAGTCGCACTGGTATTCGTTCTCATGTTGCTGACCTTGACCAGTCTGCTGGCCACCATCGGAATTCAGCAGGCGATCACGGACGAGCGTATCGCCGGAAATCAGCGGCAGGCGTCCGAAGCCTTCCTGGCGGCCGAGATCGGGCTGCTGCGTGCGGCCGATTGGTGGCAGCGTCCCATCGGCGAATCGCGCAATGATCAGCTGTACTGGAACGATCGAGACGGTGCGCTCGCCGCGCTGAATGCGCTGGAGCGGGAGCCAAGACCGGGGCTCCACTGGTTCATCGAGGAATTGGAATTCCAGGGGGACGAAGTTGTTATCACCAGTCTCGGCCAAGTGGTGGGAAGCGGTACAGTACGGGAGATCAACGCCCGTTACCGGCGCCCGTCAACGAATGCGCTCGATGGTTTGGCTCCGCTTGTCCTCGGGGCATCGGTGGCTGAATTCCGCGTTTCCGAGGGAGCCGATCCGCGCATGCAAGCGGGTATCGGGAACGAACCGGCACCGATGATCCAGATCGTGAACGCGGAGGATACGGGGTCCATTCGGTCCGCGATCGCGCAATCCGTGAAGCACCCTTCGTCGATCGGCATCGAGGTCAACGATCTGGCGTCGGACTTGCTGGATCCCGCGGTATTGCAACGCTTCGTGGAAGCCGTTGCGGACTCGCCCGAAGCTTACGATGG
>SLHN01000195.1 GCA_007136145.1 Thioalkalivibrio sp. | reverse complement strand
GCGCCACTCGGAAAGGTCGCGGCCAGCGGAGCAAACACAGGTGCGTCGGCGCACGGAGAAAGGCCTCGGGAATGATCAGCCCCTTGACTTTTTGCTCCAAGGGGAGCCCGTTACACTGGAATCCACCGTGGGGGAGCGAGTCTCGCTCCTAACTGCCATGGCGCCGGCGGCCACCCCGAACCATCAAAGGTCCAAGCGTAGGGTGTCAATGAGCGCGGCGAATTGCACCGTTGGAGGCCCGGAGGCCGGCCGGCGTGGTATCGGTGCGGTTCGGCTGCGCCTCACGGCACCCAACAGGGGCCTTTCACGTTAACCGTTAACCCGTCAGCGGGTTCGTCAGCTGCCCGAAACAGATCGGCAGTGGCTGGGTCTGATCCTCGAACGTCACCAGTTCCCAGGCTTCCTTATCTAGCTTTAGCTGCCGAATCAGCTGATTATTCAGCGCATGTCCCGATTTGTGCCCGGTGAAGGCGCCGATCAGACTGTAGCCGAGCAGGTACAGGTCACCCACGACATCCAGGATCTTGTGTTTGACCAGTTCATTCTCGTAGCGCAAGCCGTCTTCGTTCAGAATCTTGAAATCGTCCAGCACGATAGCGTTGTCCAGGCTCCCACCCAGGGCCAACTGATTCGCCCGCAAGGCCTCAATGTCACGCATGAACCCGAAGGTACGGGCGCGCGCAACCTCGCGGACAAAGGATGTCGAGGAAAAATCCAGCTCCGCGCGCTGGCTACCGCTCGTGAACATCGGGTGCTCGAAATCAATACAGAATCCGACCTTGAAGCCCTCGTAGGGATCAAAGCGAACCCATTTGTCATCGTCGTGGATTTCCACGGAACGGTTGATACGGATAAACCTCTTGGCCGCGCTCTGTTCCTTAAGGCCTGCCGATTGAAGCAGGAATACGAAAGGGCCAGCACTGCCATCCATGATCGGCACTTCAGGCGCGCTAAGGTCCACATGCAGGTTGTCGATTCCCAAGCCCGCAACCGCAGAAAGCAGGTGCTCAACGGTAGACACACGGACTCCGTCCTTCACAAGCGTGGTTGACAGTCGTGTATCGCCCACATTCTCGGCAACCGCGGGAATCGATACAGGGGGATCGAGATCCGATCGATGAAAGATGACCCCGGTATTCGGAGCGGCCGGACGCAAGGTCAGAGAGACCTTTTCGCCGGTGTGCAAGCCGACACCCGTGGCGCGAATACTATTCTTCAGCGTTCTCTGTTTGATCAACGCAGGTTCACTCCGGGGCAGGGGCTGTATCCCTGGCCCGGAGTATCTCCGGGCCAGGGTTTGCACACAACAATGACAACATTATTGCAGGATTCCGCCCACCCTGCATAGATCGACCTTACTAATCCGCCTGTTTGCGGAGAAAGGCCGGGATATCGAGAACATCGATGCCAGATTGCCCTGCATAGTCGATCGCGACCCTTTCCTCGCCCCGGCGCATCGCGGTCGGCCGATCGAGGTCTTCCAGGTCGGAACCCACGGCGCGCCGCGGGACCGCATCCACGACGCGAACACTCGGACGTTCCTGTGGCACGTGCTTCACCGGGCTACCCAGGCCGGTCGCGACCAGGGTTACACGCAGTTCGTCCTTCATCTCGGGATCGATGACCGTGCCCACCACCACTGTCGCGTCCTCGGAAGCGAGCATCTTCACGGCCTCGCCCACGTCCTCGAACTCACCGATTCCCATATCCAGCCCCCCGGTCACGTTCACGAGGATTCCCCGCGCGCCGGAGATATCCACATCCTCCAGTAGCGGGCTCGCAATCGCCGCCTCGGCCGCCTGGCGGGCACGATCCTCACCAGTACCAACGCCGGTGCCCATCATCGCCATCCCCATCTCGCGCATCACATTGCGCACGTCCGCGAAGTCCACATTGATGAGACCGGGCCGCGTGATCAATTCGGCGATACCCTGCACGGCGCCGAATAAAACGTCATTGGCTCCCTTGAACGCATCGAGCAAACTGGTGTTCTTGCCGAGCACACTCAGTAGCTTTTCATTCGGGATCGTGATCAAAGAATCGACCTGCTCGGTCAATGCCTTTATTCCCGACATGGCGACCTGCATGCGCTTTTTGCCCTCGAATGGGAACGGCTTGGTGACCACCGCGACGGTCAGGATCCCCATTTCCTTGGCAATCTGCGCAACGACGGGTGCGGCTCCGGTACCCGTGCCACCACCCATGCCAGCCGTTATGAAGACCATGTCGGCACCCTGCAACAACTCCTGAATGCGCTCGCGATCTTCCAGCGCGGCTTCACGGCCAACCGCCGGATCGGCGCCGGCACCCAACCCCTTGGTAATGTCGCCACCCAATTGCAGTAGGGTCTTGGCACCCAGGCTCTTCAGTGCCTGCGCATCGGTATTCGCGCAAATGAAATCCACGCCCTCCAATTGCGAATAGACCATGTGCTGGACGGCATTGCCACCTCCGCCGCCGACGCCGATGACTTTGATCGTTGCACTTTGCGTAAAGGTATCCATCAGTTCGAATGTCATGGTTGTGTCCTCTTGCTACGGTTGAACGCTGTGGGTCTTGAACCTGCCGGCGAGCGGGCCGGCAGTACCTTTCTCACGGGTCAGAAATGTCCCGAAAACCAGTTCTTCATACGCCTCCAGATTCCCTGAAACCCGGTGTCCACCGGGTGCGACTCCTGTTCTGTGCGAGCTTGATGCGCGTAGAGCAGTAGCCCCACGCCGGTCGAGTGGATCGGATTTCTCACGACATCGATGAGACCGCTGACGCTGTGGGGCATACCCAGCCGAACGGGCATGTGAAAGACCTCCTCGGCCAGATCCACCACACCTTCCATCCGCGACGAGCCGCCGGTGAGCACGATCCCGGCCGCGATCATTTCTTCCGAGCCGGATCGGCGCAGCTCTGCCTGTACGAGCTGCAGCAACTCCTCGTAGCGCGGTTCGACTACCGAAGCCAGTGTCTGCCGTGACAGTCTGCGCGCGGGCCGGTCACCCACGCCCGGCACCTCGATGGTCTCCCCGGGATCCGCGAGCTGGCGCAGCGCACACGCATACTTGATCTTGATTTCTTCCGCGTACTGGGTGGGGGTGCGCAGGGCGACGGCAATATCATTGGTAACCTGATCCCCAGCGATGGGAATCACTGCACTGTGTGCGATCGCTCCGTTCGCGAAGACGGCGATGTCGGTGGTTCCACCGCCGATGTCGACCAGACAGATGCCGAGATCCTTCTCGTCGTCCGTCAGCACCGCGTAGCTTGCGGCAAGTTGTTCCAGAATGATGTCATCGACGCGAAGTCCGCAGCGCTCGATGCATTTGACAATGTTCTGCGCGGCAGACACTGCCCCCGTGACCAGATGAACCCGTGCTTCAAGGCGCACACCCGACATTCCGATGGGATCGCGTATACCCTCCTGGCCATCGATGATGTACTCCTGCGGCAACACGTGCAGGATGCGTTGATCCGCTGGGATCGCGATGGCTCGCGCGGCATCGATGACCCGTTCCACGTCACCAAGGCTCACTTCCTGGACCCGAATCGCAACCACACCGGTCGAGTTGTAGCTCTTGATGTGGCTGCCGGCGATTCCGGTGTACACCGAGTGGATCTCACAGCCGGCCATCAATTCAGCCTCTTCCACGGCGCGCTGTATCGATTGCACGGTGGATTCGATATTGACCACAACCCCCTTTTTCAGCCCATACGATGGCGAGGAACCGATACCGATGATCTCGATGACACCATCATCATTCACCTCTCCGACAATCGCTTCGATCTTCGATGTGCCGATATCCAGCCCGACGATCAGACCCTGTTCCGCCTTTCTCGCCATCACGTTGCGGCTCGTATTTCGTCTCATCGACTGATCTCCAAGCTATCATCCACAACCGGCTCGGACTGCCAGGCCACTGCCATTCCCCGCGCATAACGCATGTCCACGCGGGCCAGAGGCTTCGGGTTGCGTTCACGCAGCACTGGCATCACGGGTAACAGCTGATCGAGGCGGGTAATGTCACCGTCGCGTCCCATCAGTATTTCTCCACCGTCATCAAGCCGAATCCGCCACGCTCGGCGCGCGCTTTCGCGTACACCCGACACCTCAAGCCCGACATCGGCGAGGCGCGCGGATACCTCGAGGTAGCGATACATCAACTCGACCTGCCGCCCTATCTCACCCTCCAGAGCCGGCAGAAAATCCCATTCCCGCAGATCCACGGGACCGAAAATCTCGCCATGGCGGTTAACCAGCGAATCGTCTCCCCAGCGGGCGACTGGGATCGGTTCGGTGATCGTGACTTCAAGGGAGCCTGGCCAGCGCTTGCGTAGCCGGGCGGTTTCGACCCAGGGCAAAGCCTCCAGGTCCGCGCGGGCCGCCTCCAGATCCAGAACAAAGAAACCGCGTGGCCTTCCCGCCAGAACGGCGTTCACGTCTTCTGACCGCACATGGCGGGGGTCTCCCTGCAGATGCACCTGGCTAATCTCGAACACACCTTCCAGGTCCACCGTGGCGAGCCAACTGGCGGTAACGACAAGTACGGCAGCCAGCCCCATGCCCGCCACGATGCGCAGCACCACGACAAAGGCAGGGCGCGCCCGCTGAAGCAGCGGCCGTGAATCCCGCCGTTGTCGCCGATTACGCACCTTGATCCCCCGCGGAACGAAAACTCGTGTCCAGAATGCGCAGGCAAAGCTCGTCAAAGCCGATTCCCGCCTGTGCGGCAGCCTTGGGCACCAGGCTGTGATCCGTCATGCCCGGTACGGTGTTCACTTCGATCAGGTAAGTTTCGCCGTGTGCGTCCTGTAGCAGGTCCACACGCCCCCAACCGTATCCATCGATGGCGGCAAAGGCGCTGAGCGCCAGAGTCTGCAGTTCGATCAGCGCATGCGAAGCCAGGGGTGGCGGACACAGATAGCGTGTGGTGTCGGCCTCGTATTTCGCGTGAAAATCGTAGAATCTCCCAGGCGTCTCGATCTGAATCACCGGTAGCGGCTCGTTACCAACAATGGCAACGGTATATTCCCGCCCGTCGATCCATTGCTCGGCGAAGACATCCCCGGGATGTGCACTTGCCCGGCGATATGCGTCCGACAACTCACCGACGTTCTCTACCCGTGTGAGGCCCAGGCTCGAACCACCGCGAGACGGCTTCACGATCAGGGGCAACCCTAATGCTTCGGCCACCGCGTCTGGATCGAAATCGGAAGCAAGCAGACGATAGGGGGCGCTGGCCAGGTTGGTACCCGCCCACAAACGTTTGCACGCGAGCTTGTCCATGCCTAGCGCGGATCCCAAAACCCCGGAGCCTGTGTAGGGGACGCCAGCGATATCCAGACAGCCCTGGATGGTTCCATCTTCTCCGCCTTCGCCGTGCAACGCGATAAAGGCTCGGTCGAATCCCAGAAGATCGAGATTCCGTGCTCGCTCCATGGTCAGGTCGATCGGAACCGCATCGACGCCAACACGCAGTAGCGCCTGCAGTACCTCCCTTCCGCTCGCGAGCGAGATGTCTCGCTCACCCGACCAGCCGCCCATCAACACGGCCACCCGTCCATAGCGACGGGCCTTGTCCGCCTTTCGTGTCATAGATGCCCCTCCCTGCGTCCGATAACCCGAACTTCGGGCACCAGTCTGATGTGGAAACGATCCGCGACCCGGGACTGCACTTCCTGTATCAGCCATTCGATATCAGCCGCGGTGGCACTGCCGTCATGGGTGATGAAATTCGCATGCTTGCGGGAAACTTCGGCACCACCCCGATGCAGACCCTTCAGACCGGCCTGTTCGATCAGCGCCGCGGCATGCCGCCCTTCGGGGTTCCGGAATACCGAACCACATGACGGCAGCCCGAGCGGCTGTTTTTCCGCTCGTTCGCGCAGCAACTCCTGAATGCGCATTCGTGCCGCAGTGGGATCACCTGGCTGCAGGCGCAAGACGGCGCGCAGGAAGAATTGCCCTTCGCACCCCCGAACACTGCGGTAACCGATCTCGAGATCCGATGGGGTTCGCAGATGGCGCAGGCCCCGGGCATCGATCGTTTCCGCCCATTCGACCAATGGCCAGATTTCACCGCCCCATGCGCCCGCATTCATCGCCAGCGCACCACCCACGGTACCGGGAATACCTGCCAGAAACTCCGCGCCGGTCAAACCCTCGCTGGCGCAGAAGCGCGCCGCCTGGGGGCACGCCAGACCCGCACCCAGTTCCACCCGTTCCGGATCAAGACGTAAACGCTGATTCATGCTTCCTGCAAGATGAATGACCAATCCCTCGACACCGCCGTCGCGAATCAGCACATTGCTGCCCAGGCCGAGCACCATGCGCGGGACTTCCTCCGGTATCGATGCCAGCAGATGTGCCAGATCGTCGGCGTCGTCAGGCTCAAACAACCAGTCCGCGGGACCACCGACGCGCCAGGAAGTAAGTGGCGCCAGAGGGACGTTGCGTTCCAGTCGCCCGTGCACGCGCAGATTGGCGAGGTGGCTCAGCATGGGTTCGCTCCCGCCAGGAATTTGGGCAGTCGCCCGGCAAGCTGTCCGATATCCCCGGCTCCCTGCGTAATGACCACATCGTCGGGTTGCAACACCCCACACAGCAACCTGGGTACCTCGGCGACAGTCTCAACGAATACCGGTTCGACCTGCCCCCGAAGGCGGATGGCCCGCGCCAGACTGCGGCCATCCGCACTGGCGATCGGATCCTCTCCAGCGCGGTAAACATCGAGCAGCAGGAGAACATCGGCGCTGGAAAGCACCTCGGCGAAGTCCTCGAACAGATCCCGAGTCCGGGTAAACCGGTGCGGCTGAAAGATCATCACGAGCCGCCGCCCGGGCCATGCCGCACGCGCCGCTTCCAGTGTCGCGGCAATCTCCCTCGGGTGGTGCCCATAGTCGTCGACCAAGGTCAACGCACCTGCCGGAGTCTGGCACTTCTGAACCTGGAAGCGTCGCGCGATCCCCTGGAAAACTTCCAGTGAACGCTGCATCACCGCTGGCGCCACTTCCAGTTCGTGAGCAACGGCGATAGCCGCCAGGGCATTCAAGACATTGTGGCGACCCGGCAGATTCAGGATCACGGGTATCGGCGCGGAGTCCGGCAAGTGCAGGTCGAAGTGGGTCCGTATGCCGCTTTGCCGGACATTGGCCGCACGTACGTCGGCATCCGCTCTCATTCCGTAAGTCAAACGCGGGCGCTCCAACCGGTCGAGCAACAGGCAGATCTCCGGGTCGTCCGAGCAAAGCACGGCAAGTCCGTAGAAAGGCAGGTGATGCAGGAATTCGAGAAAAGTCGCGCGCAGACGGCCGAAATCACCCTGATAGGCGCCGAGATGGTCACGGTCAATGTTGGTGACCACACTGATCATCGGCTGCAGGTGCAGGAACGAGGCATCGCTTTCATCGGCCTCCGCGACCAGATACGCACCCTCACCCAGGCTGGAATGACTGGCACTGCTGTTCAGGCGCCCCCCGATCACGAAGGTTGGGTCCAGTCCGGCTTCCGCAAGAATGCTCGCGACCAGACTGGTGGTCGTGGTTTTCCCATGCGTACCGGCCACTGCGATTCCGTACCGGAAGCGCATCAGTTCCGCGAGCATCTCCGCGCGGCGGACAATCGGTATGCCCCGTTCACGAGCCGCGCGAACTTCCGGATTCGCGGGGTCGATTGCCGTCGATACGACCAATACATCCGCGTCTGCGACGTGAACCGCGTCATGGAACCGGGCGATGGGGATGCCGAGCTGCGTCAGGCGCTGCGTCATGGTCGACTCATGCAGATCGGAACCCGACACCTGGTAACCCAGTTGGTGCAGAACCTCGGCGATGCCACCCATCCCGGAACCACCGATTCCGACGCAGTGGATCCTGCGAATGCGACGCATCGCCTGTCGGGACGGCAGAGGCACGTTCGTCATATGCTGCCCCGCCAGTTTGCTGGCAACGCGTCGATGCAGGCCGCGACCAATTCCCCGGTGGCGTCCATGCTGCCCTCTGCACGCGCCCTCTCGGCTCGATCAAGGAGTGATACGCGGTCCATCCCTGACAGCAGTCCATGCAGGCTTTCCGGAGTCAGGTCAGCATCCTGGATGCACCAGGCGGCTCCTGCCCCGACCAGGAAGCGTGCGTTTTCGGTCTGGTGATCATCCACCGCATGCGGATACGGCACGAGTATTGCCGGGAGCCCGGCGGCAGCGATCTCAGCGACCGTGAGTGCGCCAGCACGACAGATCACCAGATCCGCCCAACCGTAGGCCTCGGGCATATTCTCTATAAAGGCGGTCACTTCGGCATCCACACCAGCACCACGGTACGACTCCAGCGCCAGATCCAGAGTCAGCTCCCCCGCCTGATGGCGCACCTGCGGCCGTGTCTCCATGGCACCGAGAGCCAAAGCCGCCGGAACGATGCGATTCAGCGTGCGTGCTCCCCGACTGCCGCCAAGAACCAGCAGCCGCAGGCGCCCTTCGCGCCCGGTCCAGCGCTGCCCCGGCTCCGGCAGTTGCCGAATCTCCCGGCGGACCGGATTACCAATCGTCCGGTATCGCACGGATTCGGGGAAACTCCCAGGGAAGCCGGCAAAAACCTGTTCGGCAATTTTCGCGAGCCACCGGTTGGTCAGCCCCGCAACTGCATTCTGCTCGTGGATCAGCAGTGGCCGTCCCAGAGCCGACGCCATCAGCCCGCCGGGGCCGGAAGCGAAGCCACCAAAACCCACGACGACCTGTGGACGCAGGCGCAGCATCAGGAACAGTGCGCCCCAGAGCGAGAACGCAAGGCGCCATGGGGCCAGCAAGCGGCTCGCAAACCCCTTGCCGCGCAAGCCGGCGATAGGAAGCGTGTGCAACTCGATCCCCGACCGTGGCACAAGGCTCGCCTCGATACCACGTTCGGTACCCAGCCAGGACACCCGAAACCCGCGATCGCGCAAGGCTTCGGCAAGGGCAAGACCGGGGAAAACATGGCCGCCGGTGCCGCCCGCCATGACCAGGACATGCGGTGCCCGGACAGTCATCCTGAGCGCCCCCGGATCTTCGGCACCGGAACCTGGGCTTCGCGGTAAACCCGCAGGAGAAGCCCGATGGATGCCAACGTCACAATCAGTGAGCTTCCCCCATAACTCAGGAAAGGCAGGGTCAAGCCCTTGGTCGGCAGCAAGCCCATGTTCACCGCCAGATTCACGGCGGACTGCAAGCCAATCCAGATACCGATACCAAAGGCCACGTGCGAGCCGTAACAATGACCACCGCGCTCGGCAAGCAGCCCGATCACAAACGCCCGCCAGACGACGAGAGCGAACAAACCGATCAAGAACACGACACCGACGAAACCGAACTCCTCCGCGAAGACCGCGAAGAGAAAATCGTTGTGCGCTTCGGGCAGGTAAAACAGTTTCTGCACGCTGCCGCCCAAGCCGGTCCCGAACCAGGAACCGGACCCGATTGCGATCAGCGACTGAGTCAACTGAAACCCGGTCGCGAAAGGGTCCTGCCAAGGGTCGAGGAACGCGGTCAGTCGAGCCACCCGATAAGGAGTGGCCAGAGCAAGAAAGCTCATCGCGACCAGAATGGTGCCGCCGAGGGCAACGAACTGCCAGAGCTTGGCCCCGGCCAGGAACAGCATTCCCATTCCGATCGCGAGCATGATCACGGCACCCCCGAAATCGGGTTGCAGCAACAGCAACACGGTACCGAACCCGAGCACGATCAGTGGCCTGACGAAACCCAGAAAGTGCAAGCGCAGGGTCGTGTAATGGCGCACGATGTAACCGGAAAGGTATAACACCACCAGGAGTTTTACCGGCTCAGATACCTGAAGGTTGAAGACCCCCAGGGGAATCCAGCGCGTGGCCCCGTTCACCGTACGGCCGACACCAGGCAACAGCACCATGATCAGGAGCAGCATGATCGACAGCAGCAGCAGAGGACCAGCCGTTTCCCAGCGTTGCAGCGGGATGAGCCAGAACACGACTGCCGCGGCCACACCAAGCCCGGCGAACAGCAACTGCCGATGGAAGAAATGATAGGGGTTGTCGAAATTGCGGGCGGCCAGCTCCAGTGAAGAGGAAGCAACCATCACCAAACCTAGGCCGAGCAGTGCCAGCACCGCCAACAGCAACGGCGCGTCGACGGCGGCGGCAAGCCGCCCGGAGCCGGCGAGTCGCTCGAGGATGGGTTGCCGGATCATGACGCCAGACCCCGGACCGCAGCCGCAAACCGTTCGCCACGTTCGGCATAGCTGGCGAACATGTCGAGGCTTGCGCAGGCGGGTGACAGCAGGACGGTATCGCCAGGCCGAGCCCAGGCAGCCGCGCACGAAACCGCATCCTCGATGCTATCGACACGTCGCACCGGTACCGAATCGTGCAACGCCCTGGCGATCAACTGCGCGTCGACTCCCAGTAGAACGACTCCGCGCGCCTTGCCTACCAGCGCATCCGCGAGTGGCGTGAAATCCTGGCCCTTGCCCTGCCCGCCCGCGATCAGGATCAGATCGCCGGCGACGCCTCGGATCGAAGCGAGCGCCGCTCCGACGTTGGTACCCTTCGAATCGTCGATGTAATCGACTCCATTGACCCGGGCCACCAATTGGGAGCGATGGGGCAACCCGACAAAACCACGAAGGGTTGCGGTGACCTTCTCCGGGCTATCAATCCAGGGCCAGGTCAGCGCCAGCGCTGATAATGCATTCAGCCAGTTATGGCGCCCCTGCAGCCCAAGCTCACGGGTTGCCAGAATTGGTCTCGAACCTTGCGTCAGCCACGACTCGCCATCGTGATCCGTGATTCCGAAATCAATCGGTCTCGGCGGCGGACCGAGACCGAACGTGACCGCATGTCCGGCTTCGGCCAGCGCCATGAGCGAGGGATCATCCCGGTCCAGCACGACCCGTTCGGCTCCCGTCAGAATGCGGGCCTTGGCGGCAATATATGCCTGCATGTCCGGATAACGGTCGAGATGGTCGGCCGAGATATTGAGGATCGCGGCGCTCGCCGTCCGCAGGCTGCAGGTGGTTTCCAATTGAAAACTGGAGAGCTCCAGAACATACAGGTCCGCGCCTGACTCCAGTAGATCCAGGGCCGGGGTTCCGAAATTGCCGCCGACCGCAACCTGTTTGCCCAGCGACCTCAGGAGCTCCCCCACCAAGGCGGTCACCGTGCTCTTGCCGTTCGAACCGGTGATACCGATCACCGGCCCGCGCACATTCCGCGCGAACAGTTCGATATCCCCGATGAGTTCGGCACCAGAGGCAACGGCACGTTCCAGGATCGGCAGTGCCTTCGATATTCCGGGCGAAACGATCACGCGCTGCCAGCGCCCCGGATCGATCTGCGACAGAGGTCCGGCCCATGCCCGATCGGCTCCGGGTATCCGCGCAAGCCGAACCAATCCCGCAGGCGCCTCACGGGTGTCCGTAACCGCGAAGGATACCCCCTGGGCAGCAAGGTGTCGGGCCACGGAAAGCCCCGTTTCGCCGAGACCGACGATCAGGTTTTCGCAACGCGGATTGGCAGCCGTGTAAATCATCGGATCTTCAGCGTCGCCAGTCCGATCAGAACGAACACCACGGTCAGGATCCAGAAACGCACGATCACTCGAGGCTCTGGCCACCCCTTGAGTTCGAAATGATGGTGAATCGGAGCCATGCGGAACATGCGCCGCCCGGTAAGCTTGTACGAGGCGACCTGCAGCATCACCGAGACCGTCTCGATCACGAAGATGCCACCCATGATCAGCAGCACCACTTCCTGGCGCGACAGGATCGCGAGCATGCCCAGGGCCGCCCCCAGCGCAAGTGCTCCAACATCGCCCATGAACACCTGCGCGGGATAGGCATTGAACCAGAGAAACCCGAGGCCGGCGCCCACCAGGGCTGCAGCGAAGACCACGACCTCCCCGACCCCCGGAACGGCGGGGATACCCAGGTAACCTGCAAAGATCGAATGGCCGGCCGCATAGGCAAACACACCAAGAGCCCCGGCAACGAGCACGGCAGGCATGATCGCCAAGCCATCCAGCCCATCGGTCAGGTTGACGGCATTGGAGGCACCAACGACCACTAACCAGACCAGAGGGATGAACAACCACCAGGCCAGGTGAATCTCCACTTCCTTGAAAACCGGCACGAAGAAGGTGGTCTCGACCGGCGACTGCGCGGTAACCAGGATCACCACGGCGGCGAGGATCGCGAACACCGTCTGCCAGGCCAGCTTGGCGCGGGCCGTCAACCCGCGGCTGTTGCCATAGCGAAGTTTCAGGTAATCGTCCCAACCGCCAAGGGCCCCGAACGCGAGCGTGGTCAGCAGTACGATCCAGACGAACCGGTTGCTCAGATCGCTCCAGAGCAATGTGGCCACAGCCACCGCCACCAGGATCAGCGCGCCACCCATCGTTGGCGTACCCGCCTTGGAAAGATGGGATTGGGGGCCATCGCTGCGGATCTGCTGGCCGATTTTCTGAATGGTCAGCCTCCGAATCATGGCGGGACCGACCAGCAGCGCGATGACGAGCGCCGTAACCACACCCAGAATCGATCGCAGCGTCAGATACTGAAAGACGGCGAAGCCGCGATGATACTGCGCAAGGTATTCAGCCAGCGTCAACAGCATCGCCCACCTCCCCGGCTGCACTCACAGGTTGCAGATCAAACCCAGCGAGGATGTCCTCCATATGCTGGCTGCGCGAGCCCTTCACCAGCACCACGGTGTCCGGCCGCAACAGGCTTCGCAGCGCGTCGGTGAGTTCGGCGTGGGTCGCGAACCAGGCCGCCCCAGCGCCGAATGCCGCCACTGCCGCCGGGGTCAGGCTTCCCAGCGCGAGCATCCGCTGCACACCCGCATCCCGGACCCGCTGTCCCATCTCGGCATGCAGCGCCGCGCCATCCCTCCCCAATTCGTTCATATCGCCCAGAACCAGGACCTTCAACCCCTGGTGGGCGGACAAAACGTCCAGCGCCGCTGCAAGGCTGTCGGGATTAGCGTTGTAGGTGTCGTCCCAGACACGTGCACCGGACGCGTCCCGGTAGGAACGCAGCCGGCCAGCCACGGGACGCCACGCTTCCAGTCCGTGCGCAATCACGGCGGAATCGCAACCAAGGGCGCTGACGGCGGCTGCCGCAGCCAGGGCATTCTGCGCCATGTGCCGCCCGGGGGCCGCCAGCACCAGGTCGCGGCGTACTCCATCGACACTGAAACTCATGCGGTTCGCCCCGTGCCAGACGCCCTGGATCTCGCCTCGGCCTTCGAGCGAAAATCCCAAACAACGACGGCCTTGGTTCAGGGAAAGCCAGTATTCCGCGAACCGGTCGTCGCGATTGATCACGGCAGTCCCACCGTTGTCCGGCAACCCCTCGTAGATCTCACCCTTCGCCCGCGCAACCCCTTCCAGGCTGCCGAAGCCCTCGAGGTGCGCACGGCCCGCATTGGTGATCAAGGCAACATCCGGCCGGGCACAGCGCGTCAGCCGGGCGATCTCGCCAGCGTGGTTGGCGCCCATTTCGATCACCGCGTAATCGACTACCGGCGGCATTGCGAGCAGCGTCAGCGGAACACCGATGTGATTGTTCAGGTTCCCTTCGGTGGCGTGCACGGTTCCGACCCGGGACAGAATCGCGCGGAGCATCTCCTTGGTAGTGGTCTTGCCGTTGGAGCCCGTCAGGGCAACGACCTTTGCCGGGGAGCGACCGCGCCAGGCGTTGGCGAGAGCTGCCAACGCCTCCAGAACGTCCGCCACCACCACCTGTGGCCGAGGATCGTCCACCACCTTTTCGACCAGAAGCGCCGCGGCAGCGAGCGACGGGCCGATGAAGTCGTGCCCGTCAAAGCGTTCTCCACGCAGCGCCACGAACAACGCGCCTTCAAGATTTTTCCGTGAATCTGTATTCACTCCATGGATGCGGACATCGCCCGCTCCATGAAGCTGCCCACCCACCAGCCGGGCGACTTCGCGGGTCTCCATGGCGATCATCGGTGCCCACTCCTGGACGCAAGGTCCCGGGCCAGTTCGCGATCGCTGAACGGGTATTCCTTGCCAGCAACCACCTGGGTTGTCTCGTGCCCCTTGCCGGCGATCAGGATGACATCACCTGGCTCGGCCTCGGCAACCGCGGACCGGATGGCCGTCGCACGATCGTCGATCTCCTGTACCGCGGCCGGACCGACACAGCCATCCATGATCGCGCGGCGAATGGCAGCCGGCTGCTCGTCACGGGGGTTGTCATCGGTCACGATGACACGATCCGCCAGACGGCTGGCCACCGCGCCCATGGCAGGGCGCTTCCCCGGGTCGCGATTGCCACCACAGCCAAACACCACCCAGAGCCGACCGGTGACATGGGGACGCAGAGCTCGCAGCGCTGATGCCAGAGCGAGTGCCGTATGCGCATAGTCGACCACCAGCACCGGTCCGGCGGGTACCGTGAAGCGTTCCATCCGCCCCGGAACGCCACGCACCGCGCTCAAGGCCGAGATCGCCCGGCCAGGTGGATGGCCCAGGGCCAGCAACGTACCCAGAGTCGCCAGCAGGTTGGCAACCTGAAAGACGCCAAAAAGTGGCGCGCTGACCCGACCCATGCTGGATCCGATCTGGACGTCGAATGCCAGCCCATCCCCGGATACGGCGACATTGCTTGCCTGGATGTGGCGCGCGTTCGACGCCGGATCCGGCGACTCGCTCATGCCATATGTCCAACATGACGGCGCATCGGGTGTCGCGCGGCTCTCGGCCCGCAAGCGCCGGCCGAGGTCGTCATCCATGTTGACCACCATGGCCTGCAGACCGGGAAGACGAAACAGGCTGGCCTTGGCCTCGGCGTAGGCGGCGAGTGAACCATGGTAGTCGAGGTGATCGCGACCGAGGTGAGTTAGCACGGCGACGCGGGGCTGCAAACCGTCGAGACGACCCTGCGTCAGCGCATGCGACGAGGCTTCCAGGGCGACGGCATGGAAACCCGACTTGGCCAGTTGCGCAAGATGCCGGTGCAGTTCCAGAACATCGGGCGTTGTATGGTCGGTCGGAGAAAGGATCTCGGGGGCACCGACGCCAAGCGTTCCGATCACCGCGCAGCGTACCCCGAGATGAGTGAGTGCAAAACTGATCTGATGACTGACCGAGGTCTTGCCATCGGTACCGGTAATGGCGATCAAGGGCCTTTCCGGGGGCCAGGCGCCGAACAGCCTTCGCGCCAATTCGGGAAGTCGACGGCGCAAGTGCGGGACATGCACGCATCGAGGGTCTTCACACGGCGCGGTACCGCTCTCGTCCCAGAGCACGGCGACCGCACCCCGGCTCAGGGCCTCCGGAGCGTACGCAAGGCCGTGCGTCCGGGTCCCACGGAGGGCAACGAAGGCCGCCCCAGGCCCGAGGCAATGACTGTCCATGGTCAGATTCCGTACGGTAACGTCGGGCAGGTCCACCCGCTCGGGCAAGAGCGATCCAAGCTCCAGGGCCGGAAGGGTCATGAGCGCGGCCCTCCACCTTGCTGTGCCATCCAGAGGCGCCGGTCACCAAGATTGTCCGGGGGCTCGTTGAAAAGCCGCAGCGCACTTTCCACCACCTGCGCGAAGACGGGAGCGGCAACTGCCCCGCCGTAGTACACGCCCGCACTGGGCTCGTCGATCACCACGACCATCACGAATCTGGGATTGGACACCGGTGCCAGACCCACAAACAGAGAAACGTATCGATCCGACGCATAACCGCCCGCGATGGCCTTGCGGCTGGTACCGGTCTTGCCGGCAACACGGTAGCCGGGAATCCTTGCCTGCCGCGCGGTGCCTTGAGCTCCGGTGACGTGTTCCATCATCGCCAGGATCTGACGCGCGGTATCGGCACGCATCACCGATTCAGGCTGGCGTTCATCACCCGCTGCCTCCACCAGCCGCAATGGAATCCGGTAGCCATCGTTGGCGAAGGCGGTGTAGGCGGCCGCAAGTTGCAATGGTGTCACCGACAACCCGTAGCCATAACCCAGGGTCGCCAGTTCGACCCGGCGCCAGGTCGGGAAATCGCGCAACAAGCCCCCCACCTCTCCCGGCAACCCGGTGCCCAGCGAACGGCCAAACCCGGCCTGATGCAACATGCGCCAGAAATCGGCCGGCGGGGTATCGAGGGCAAGCTGGGTGGAACCCACATTCGATGACCGAGACAGCAGTGTGGTCAGGTCGATACGGCCGAAGTTTCGGATATCACGTACCGTATGCCGCCCGACCCGCATGGTTCCGGGCGCGGTATCTAGTTGCACGTCAAGCGCAACAGTTCCCGATTCCAGCGCCGCCGCGACGGTGAACGGCTTGATGACCGAACCGGGTTCCAGAGTGTCGGTCGCTGCCCGATTGCGAGTCAGGCCGGAATTGAACTGTGCGCGATTGTTCGGGTTGAAACCCGGCTGGTTGACCAATGCCAGAATGTCACCCGAACGCGCATCGACGAGCACGGCGGACCCACCGCGGGCATCGTGTTTCTGCACGGCCCCCTTCAATTCACGATAGGCCAGGTACTGGAGACGCTGATCGATCGTCAGCCGCAAGTCGTTGCCGTCCCGAGCGGGCAGGATGCTGGCGACATTGCGGATCTGCTGTCCGTGGCGATCCCGCAACACCCGCTTCGACCCTGGCCGCCCCGAAAGCCAGCCATCAAACGCGAGCTCCATGCCCTCCTGACCGCGTTCATCGATATCGGTAAACCCGATGATGTGACCGACTGCCTCGCCGTGAGGGTAATAACGACGGAACTCCCGCATCAGTGCGACACCGGGCACATCCAGCGCGGCCACCTGACGCGCCTGATCGGGCGGCAGGTGGCGCCGAAGATAAACGAATTCACGGTTCGCGCGGCTTTCCAGGCGCGCCAGCAGCGCAACCGGGTCGGCATCAAGCACACGGGCCAGGCCAGGCAGATGCTCCACGGCCGCCAACAGATCTCCAGGATGCGCCCAGACTGTCTCCACGGGTCCGGATATCGCGAGTGGCTCGCCGTTGCGGTCGGTGATCATCCCCCGATACGCGGGCTCGATGACCGTGCGCACCTGCCGCGCCTCACCCTGCCCCTGAAGAAAATCCTGTTTGAAGACCTGCAGATCCATGGCCCTTAACAGCAACAGCGCCGCGATCCCGGCCAGCCCAACCATGAGCACCTTCAGCCGCCAATGGCTCACCTGCCGCTTCAGCGCTCCCACAAGCCTTCCTCGATATAGACGATGCGCTCCGGAGTCAGACGGATCATTCCCAGGCGGTCGCGCGCGGTGGTCTCGATTCGGGCCTGGGTCGCCCAGGTTGCCTGCTCCAGCTGGAGCTGGGTCCACTCCAGGTTGAGCGCGTCGCGCTCCTCGAGTACGGCCTGATGCTCGATAAACACCTGTCGCGCCTCATGACGCGCCATGACCACACTCACTGCCGAGGCGAAGACAAGCGCTGCCAGCACCAGATGTAGTGTCAGGAGTCGCATCAGGCATTCATCTCGGCAACTCGCAGTACAGCCGAACGAGCACGCGGGTTTCGCCGGCACTCCGTGGCTCCCGGACGAATCGGTTTGCCGATCATTCGCAACCGGGGGCGTGCGATTTCCGGAATCACCGGGAGGCCCCGCGGTAAGCGCGGCCCGTCGGAACGCCCTTGAAAGGCCCGCTTGACCAGTCGGTCCTCCAGAGAATGAAAGCTGATCACGACCAGCCGAGCCCCAGGGGCCAGCACATCGTGGATGGTATCGAGCCAGGCGCGGAGCTCCCCGAGTTCGTTGTTGACGTGAATGCGCAGAGCCTGGAACGTTCTGGTCGCGGGGTGTTTGCCGGGTTCCGCGCGCGGTACGGCGCGCCGCACCAGGTCCGCCAACTGACCAGTGCGGGTGATCGGGGTAATTCGGCGGGCGGCAACGATACTGCGCGCTATGCGACGGGAGAAACGTTCCTCGCCAAGCGTGAAGAGGACCTCGGCAATCGTTGCTTCATCGGCATTGTTGAGCCATTCGGACGCCGGAATACCCGCGCCGGGATCCATTCTCATGTCCAGCGGGCCATCGTGTTGAAAACTGAATCCGCGCGACCCCTGATCCAGCTGCGGGGACGACACTCCGAGGTCGAGCAACACACCCGAGATCCGACTCTCTGGCCAATGCTGGCGGACCACATCAGCCATATGCGAAAAGCATTCCTGTCGGAAAGCGAACCTCGCATCGGTGCCCAACTCGGCCGCGACCTTCCGCGCCTCGGGGTCGCGATCCATAGCCAGCAACGCCCCCCGCGGCCCGAGCCGCGAGAGAATTTCCCTGCTGTGACCACCGCGTCCGAAGGTACCATCCACGTATTTCCCGCCGGAACGAATCGCAAGCGCGTCGACGGCTGCCTCGAGCAGCACCGGTATGTGCGGTGTGGTCTCCATGGTGCTCAGAGGGAAATGGATTCAAGTGCGTCGCTGAGTGCGTCATCGGCATCCTCCCCAAACCAGAGCTCGCGATTTCGGGACCAGGTATCGTCATCCCAGATTTCGAACTTGTTGCCCTGCCCCACCAGCACCACCCGTTTGGACAAACCCGCGAATTCGCGCAGCGGTGGCGGCAAGAGCAAGCGCCCCTGCCCGTCGAGATCGCACTCGGTGGCATGTCCGACCAACAACCGCTGCAGCTTCCGGACCTGGGGATTCATGTTGGGCCTGGACATCAGGGACTGCTCGATCCGCTCCCATTCCGGCGCCGGGTAAAGGAGCAGGCAACCGTCCCGATCGACCGTGACGACCAGCTGGCCCTGGCAACTTTCGTTCAGCGCGTCGCGGTAACGCGCAGGCACGGCGATTCGCCCCTTCGCGTCCACACTCAGCTGACTGACTCCTCGGAACATTGAGCGCCTCGACGGGACCCACTCGTCCCCACGTTCCCCCACTTTCCGACACTATAGGTACGGTTCGCGGCGTCAGTCAAGCAAAAAATGCGGAGGCCTAAAAAAATAAGCGTTCATTCACAAACACTTACGCGCACAACCTTTGCCCCCAAGAAAAGCGGGAAAAGTCATGAAAAGCGTTGCCTTGGATGGGTTAGTTAAGGGACCACTTGAGCTGCAGGCACGAACCGGCGTTGCCGACGTGGTAGCGCCGGTGTTCCGTGGGGAAAGGTGGGAGCCGGCCTGTAAGCCGGGTTCTGTCGAGGACCGTCATTCCTCTGGGACGCCTGTCACCAGGCGCCTCAAGCAGCCTACCCGGGTGCGATGCGGGCAGCATCATGGCACCCCTATTTGGCCTTGCTCCGGACGGGGTTTACCCTGCCACGCACTGTTGCCAGGCGCGCGGTGCGCTCTTACCGCACCATTTCACCCTTACCTGTGGGCCGGACTTACCAACCCCATC
>SLHN01000224.1 GCA_007136145.1 Thioalkalivibrio sp. | reverse complement strand
TGATGATGCGCTCGCAATCCGCGAGTCCCGACAGATGCCGGCGCAGTTCCCGCTGCAAGTCCCGGCGCAGAATTTCCTGCACGGCTCCGTGCCGTTCCCGGATACGTGCGCGGTCGCGCAGCGGCTGATTCAGCCAGCGCCCGAGAAGCCGCGATCCCATCGCGGTACGGGCACCGTCGAGCAATGCGATCAGGCTGCCTTCGCGCCGGCCTGAAAGCGTCTGGTGCAGTTCCAGGTTCTGTCGGGTTACCGCATCCAGTTGCAGTGCATCGCCGCGTAATTCCCGGCTGAGCCCGGTAATGTGGCCCAGTTCGCCGCGGTAACGGTTCTGCACGTAGGAAAGGAGCGCGCCAGCCGCTGCAACACCGAGGGGGAGATCGTCGCACCCAAAGCCGGAGAGATCCCGGGTCCGAAAATGCTCGGTAAGGATCCGCCGTGCGGACACCGAGTCGAAGTGCCAGTCCGGTAGCCGTTGGCTTCCGGGGAAACCGGTGGCCAAGCTCTCAGGGACGAGGCACTCGACCGGATTCAGACGCGCCAGTTCGGCGGCGAGTGGCTCGCCGGCGGTCACTTCGGTGACACTGAAGCGACCACTGGCAAATTCCAGGACGCCGAGCCCAACCGGTGCCGTGGCCTTGGTCTCAGGCCCCGGGCAGATTGCCACGATCAGGTTGGTCTCGCGGGCGTCGAGCAGAGCCTCTTCGGAAATCGTTCCCGGGGTCACGATGCGCACCACTTCGCGGTGCACCGGTCCCTTGCCGCTACCCACCTCGCCGGTCTGCTCGCAGATCGCCACCGCCTCGCCCTTCTTGAGAAGTCGCGCCAGATAGCTTTCCAGGGTATGCACGGGGATGCCGGCCATCGGGATGGGCTGGCCCGCGGATTCGCCGCGTCGGGTCAGCGTGATGTCGAGCAGCTGCGCGGCACGCTGTGCGTCGTCGTAGAACAGCTCATAGAAATCGCCCATGCGATACAGGAGCAGCGTATCCGGGTGCTCGGCCTTGATGCGCAGGTATTGCTGCATCATCGGAGTGTGTTGAGCGTTCGATGTCTCTGAGTCCACTGCGATTCAGACCTTTTTTGATCACGGCGTATCTGGAACGTATCCACTTGTCAACGTTGGCCTGGTCCGTCAGGAATCCGCGCCCGAGGTTGAAATCGGTCGTCACGAACAGCCATCGCCGACGCGATGGTAACGGCTTTCGGAAGGGCTTGTATCGTTGCTCAGTATCATCCTTGGGCCTATGCTCGATGCAATACTGACGGGAGGATTTCCATGGCGACCACAGCATCGTTTCCGCGCATTGCGTTCTCCAGCGGCACATCCGGTGTTCAGAAGGCAATGCTGGCGTCAACCAGACGTCTCGTATTCCAAATGGCATTGATCGGGCTTGCTTCTTCCGCGATTTTCGCGAGCGCCGCACAGGCACAGCCGCAGACGCCACCTTGGGGAGGCGCAGCCCTTCCATCCCTGGCCTCCAGTACAAGCGCCGCTGTCGTAAGGGAACTCCAGCGCGAGTTGAATCAGCTTGGCTACGATGCTGGTCCGTCCGATGGGATCATGGGGGCCCGGACTCGCGGTGCGATCCGGTCCTATCAGCGCAGTCAGGGGCTTCTCGAGGATGGCGAGGCTTCGTCAGCACTGCTCAATCACGTGCGGGCAACGGCACAATTACAGCAGCCGTCAGGCTCAGCGGTTCCACCAGTGGAGCCCTTGCCCCATCCCGACGTCACCACGCCCCCGCCGGGTGAGAGTGCCGGAATCATTGCCGGGATCCAGTTGGAACTCCGCCGGCGCGGCTACTCGATCCCTGGCACTGGCGGCCAGATGAACCCGGAGACTCGGGAAGCGATCAGAGACTACCAACGCGGGCGCGGGCTGACGGTTACCGGAGAGCCGAGTCGTGCCCTGCTGGATGAAATGCGTGCGGTCGACGATGCAGGGGCCCAGGATCTGCAACTCACACGCGAACAGCGCGTCGAGGCCCAGCGCGCGTTGAATGCGCGGGGTTATAACGCGGGACCGCCCGATGGTGTGCTGAGCCCGTTGAGCCGGTTGGCCATTCAGCGGTTTCAGGTCGACAGTGGCCTTGAGCCAAGCGGTCAATTGAATCAGATGACACTTGAGCTCTTGGGTGTTCTGGCGGTGGAACCAGAGCCGCCGCCGGTGTTGGAACCCGTGTACCAGCTCGCACTACAGGACGATTTCGCTGATGGCGACTTCACCAGGAACCCCACTTGGCGTATCGCATCTGGCAGCTTTAGTGTCCGAAATGGGGGACTGAGGTCATCCGTCGCCGCACCGTCCGCTCGCCCCGAGGACATCGGCCGCCAGATCCTCGGGAGTATATTCCAGGAACAGCTCGGCATGGCCCTGCCGGGACAGGAAACAGCGGCGGCCGCCTATGTGCCGGCCAGGGTCGCGCCGGAATTCAGGATCATCGCGGAACTCTCGGGTCCGTCACAGGCGCATGGGAACGTTCAGTTCGGGCCCTATTTCGGACGGAACCTGAATCACGGGTATCGTCTGGTCTATCGCTCGGATCAATCTCGGCCATTGCAGTTACAGTTCGTGGACCAGAGTGGCGCGTCCGTGCTCGGCAGGTCCCGGTTTCAGCTGGATGACGGCAACCCACATCTGCTCGAGTGGACCCGTGATGCCGACGGCCGAATGACAGTGAGCCGGCATGGCTCGGTACTGATCGAGGCGATGGATCGCGAATGGTCCGGCGACTTCGAAGGATTCTCACTGATCAACTCCGGCGGTGATTGGACCTTGCACGAGGTGACGGTCGAATACCTTGAATAATCAGGAATCCGGAGGCGAGCATACCCAGCGCAACGAGACAATGGTGGAGGCCATCACACGTGCCGCCGAGGCTACCGCGAACGTTCTGCGCGAGCGGGGATGGCGGCTGTGTTCCGCGGAATCCTGTACCGGAGGCGGTATTGCACATGCTTTAACGGCGATTCCGGGGAGTTCGCATTGGTTCGAGTGCGGCTGGGTCACGTACAGCAACGAATCGAAGGCCCGTCTGCTGGGTGTTCCATCGCAGCTGATCCAACGTTGGGGCGCCGTGAGCTCGGAGGTTGCCGCGGCGATGGCCAGCGGCGCGCTCAGCCACAGTGCGGCAGACGTCGCTATCGCGGTTACCGGGATTGCCGGTCCGGGAGGAGGCAGCGCCGCCAAGCCGGTTGGGCTGGTCTGGTTTGGCTGGGCCACTCGCAATGGTGGGTGTCGCACGGCGGAGCAACGGTTCGCGGGCGACCGTGCACAGGTCAGGCAAGCGGCAGTCCTTTGGGGGCTTCGGCAACTGCTTGCGCATGAACTCGGGCCAGACAGCCGGCTTTCTCCTTGAAGGACCGGATGGACCATGGAGGCGCTTGGGCTCGATCAGCCCCTTATGGGATACTCACCCGCCGGTCGGGTCGATCGGGAACCACCAAGGAGGATAATGTGGACGAGAATCGCAAAAAGGCGCTCGCCGCGGCGCTCGGGCAGATCGAGAGGCAGTTTGGCAAGGGCGCGGTAATGCGCATGGGCGACGGAACCGCCGTGCGTGATGTCGAGGTCATTTCCACCGGTTCACTGGCGTTGGACGTGGCTTTGGGGATCGGCGGTGTCCCGCGCGGTCGCGTCGTTGAGATCTACGGGCCCGAGTCCTCGGGCAAGACCACGTTGACTCTTCACGTAGTCGCCGAATGTCAGAAACTGGGAGGAACCGCGGCATTCATTGATGCCGAGCACGCCCTCGATCCGACTTATGCCCAGAAACTTGGGGTCAAGGTCGACGAATTGCTGATTTCGCAACCGGATACCGGGGAACAGGCGCTGGAAATCGCCGATATGCTGGTGCGCAGCGGGGCGGTGGATGTCGTTGTCGTGGACTCGGTCGCGGCGCTGACGCCAAAGGCAGAGATCGAGGGCGAAATGGGCGATGCCCACGTCGGCCTTCAGGCACGTTTGATGTCACAGGCGCTCAGAAAATTGACCGCGAACATCCAGCGTTCCAATACCCTGGTGATTTTCATCAACCAGATCCGTATGAAAATCGGCGTCATGTTCGGAAGCCCTGAAACGACGACCGGCGGCAATGCCCTGAAGTTCTACGCCTCCGTCCGTATGGATATCCGCCGGATCGGGGCGATCAAGCGTGGCGATGAGGTCATCGGCAACGAAACACGTGTGAAGGTCGTCAAGAACAAGATGGCACCACCGTTCAAGGAAGCCCATTTCGAGATTCTTTACGGCGAGGGTATCTCGCGTCTGGGTGAGGTCATCGAGCTGGGTGTG
Source organism: Thioalkalivibrio sp. (assembly GCA_007136145.1). Lineage (GTDB taxonomy): Bacteria > Pseudomonadota > Gammaproteobacteria > Ectothiorhodospirales > Ectothiorhodospiraceae > Thioalkalivibrio. The sequence continues at coordinate 1,410 of SLHN01000224.1, read as the reverse complement.
AAAGAGAGGCTGATCGACAAGGCCGGTGCGTGGTACAGCTACAACAGCGAGCGCATTGGTCAGGGCAAGGAAAATGCGAGGCAGTTTCTGAAGGAACACCCGGAACTCGCGGACGAGATCGAACAGAAATTGCGGGCGCTCTATTTGCCCTCGCGGCAGAACACCAGTGCCGAAAAGGCCACCGCCGAGGGATGATCCCGAGGATGTCTGCGCCACGGCGGTCAGACTCCTCGCGCGTCGCGAGCACAGCACGGCGGAACTGACCCGCAAGCTGCGGGAGCGTGGTTTCAGCGCTGGATCAATCGAGCCCGGGCTTGAGCGGTTGCGGGATGGGGGATACCTCAGTGATCGCCGATTTGCCGGATCTCTGGCTCGGCATCGAGCCGGGCAGGGCTACGGTAGTCTGCGAATCCGAGCGGAACTCGGACAGCATGGGCTGGGACGTGCGGTCATCGATGAGGCCATCGATGACCTTGACGCCGATTGGTTGGAGCAGGCTTGGGTGCAGCTGCGGCGGCACTTTTCGCAACCACCGAGAACCGCTCCTGACAGAGCGCGGATGTTGCGTTATCTGACTCTGCGCGGTTTCACCGCCGAGGTGGCCCGCGCGGCCGTCGCGCAATGGAGGGAAAGCGGCCATCAACCGGGGTGAAATACGCGCATGTGTTGCATCTGCGTGGTAACCTGTGCGTTTCCGCAACACATGTATCGGATTTTCATGAAGAGCGCCGACATTCGACGGAGTTTTCTCGATTTCTTCGTCCGCAAGGGTCACGTCGAGGTCCCGTCAAGCCCGCTCGTGCCGGGCAATGACCCCACCCTGTTATTCACCAACTCTGGCATGGTGCAATTCAAGGATGTGTTCCTCGGCCGGGAGAAACGTCCCTACACCCGTGCCGCAAGCAGTCAACGCTGCGTTCGCGCCGGGGGTAAACACAACGATCTCGAAAACGTCGGCTACACCGCGCGTCATCACACGTTTTTCGAAATGCTCGGGAACTTCAGTTTCGGCGATTACTTCAAGCACGAAGCCATAGCCTACGCATGGGAGTTCCTGACCGAAACGATCGGAATTCCTACCGAAAAGCTCTGGGTCACCGTGTACGAAACGGATGATGATGCCTATTCGATCTGGGTGAACGAGATCGGCGTTCCGGAAGAAAGGGTGATACGTATTGGCGACAAGCCTGGTGGCGGCTCGGATAATTTCTGGCAGATGGGGGATACCGGACCCTGCGGGCCAAGTACCGAGATCTTTTATGACCATGGCCCGAGTGTGGCTGGTGGGTTGCCGGGAACGCCCGAGGAGGACGGCGACCGCTACATCGAGATCTGGAATCTCGTTTTCATGCAGTACGACCGTGACGGCGAGGGGAACCTGACCCCGCTGCCGCACCCGTCGGTCGATAC
>SLHN01000003.1 GCA_007136145.1 Thioalkalivibrio sp. | reverse complement strand
TTGCATATGCACATCTCCGCAGGCGACGACCGAGATCCCAGTCGCCGCCCCTAGGCGCGTGGCACGTGCCCGCAACGCCGCGTCATCGGGGCTGCGTGCCATCGTGACTGCAATATGCATCCGCTCCGGTGCGATCGCATGACACAGCCATTGTGCCCAATGCTGGTCCTCCGACGCGGCGCGCGGTGGTACGGGGTGGGATGGTCCACCATTGCTGGTTTCGAAACGCCACAATACCTCGCAATCGGGCAGGCCGGCCCACTCGGGCCGCAGCAGATCTTCTGTTCCGAGGCGGTACTCTCCCTTGTGTGCCGCTCTGCGGGCATGGGTGATCAGGCGACACAGGGTCCGGTAGCCAACCAGCGAACGGGCCAGCAGGGTCAAGCGAGGTCCGTCACAAAGCCGCAGGTCCGTGCCGACAATCAGATGAAGACCGGTTTCCGCGGCTGCCTGGTGCGCCCGGACCACGCCCGCGAGCGAACACTCGTCGGTGATTGCCAGTGCGCGATAGCCGAGCCGGGCTGCCTGCCGAACCAGCTCCTCCGGGTGTGAGGCGCCACGGAGAAAGGTGAAATTGCTGTAGCAGGTCAGCTCGGCATAGGCAGGCATGCGAGTGGCTCCCGGGCACGTGAATACTGTTCATTTAAACAGCATTAATATGCCCGGGCAAATCGTGACCGCGTTCGGATACATCAGATCCGCCCGTAGCGCGCAGTGAATCCGCAGTCGCGGGTCGGCAGCCAAGCCGGAGGACCATGGCCAGGGCAACGAGCCAGAGCACCCGCCGTGTGGTCAAGGGCGCTGCGATGTGGTTCGCCACTAGAGTGACAGGCGTTTGAATACCGGCTCCGGGATCATGCGGATTACCCAGAGAATAGGGCGCCAGAACCATGGCAGGTAGACCACGTCGCGTCGGCGGGCGAATGCCTGCACGATACCTCTGGCCACGGCCTCCGGACGTGCCCACAGGAGACCGTCACGTTCGAAATCCTGGGTCATCGGTGTGATCACGAATCCGGGTTTCAGCGTGACCACGGCTACGCCACTACCGTGCAAGCGGTTGCGCAGGCCCTGCAGGAACAGAGTCAGCATTCCCTTGGCGGCGCCATAGACATAGTTGCTCTTGCGGCCGCGGTCCCCGGCGACCGATCCGATGACGCCGATCACTCCCCGTTTCCGTTTCTCGAAATCGTTGGCGATTGCGGTCAGCAAGGTCATGGCGCTCAGGGCGTTCACCCGGATCGCACGCAGCATGGCCTGGGAATCGGATTCACACCGGGCCTGATCGGGCAGGTTGCCGTGGGCGATCAGTACGCCGTCGAGGTCGTCGAAGCGCTGGGTCAGCGAATCCCACAAGGCGGGCAGGGCGTCCAGATCCTCGAGATCAGCGGCGACGGCATCGACTTCGGCAAGCCCTCCGGAACGGATGCTAAGGTCGTCGCTCAACATGCGCAGGCGCTCGGGACTGCGGGCCACCACTACCAGGTGCACACCCCGGGCCAGCCAAAGCCTGGCGGTCTCGGTGGCAATGCGCGAGGTGGCACCGAAGATCACGATACGTCGGGGTGTGGCATTCATGGATTCATCCTGCGCCAGAAGGTGGAGGAAAATGCAGGGTCGACAAAGGTGGCAAATCGCTCCCATTGCGGAAAACCGCGTCGGAACATGGTTACCGACATGCGCGCGTCTTTCCCCGGATACAGGGCACCGCCGGCGCTGCTGACCATGTCGTCCAGATCCGCGAACAGGCGATGGGTCAAGGAGCCATGGTTGGAGAAGTCCAGGGCCAGGGTGACGCCGGGTCGCGGAAACGACAGCAGGCCGGGTGATGGCATGTCGCCAAAGGTCTTCAGGACCGCCAGAAACGAACCCTGGCCGCTGGTTGCGATCCGTCGGAGCAGGGCGCGGATGCCTTCACGGGCATGCTCGCGCGGCAGTACGCACTGGTACTGATAAAAGCCCTTGCGCCCGTAGACCCGGTTCCAGTTCCTGATACCGTCCAGTGGGAAGAAATAGGGCTGGTAGTGTTGCAGCCGCCGTCCCGAAGACCTTGCCACGCGGTAATACAAAGCATTGAAACCACGTACGCTGTGACGGTTGAGCAGGGAAAAAGGAAGGTCGAACGGAATCGAGCGTGAATGATCGCGCCATTGCGGCAGACGCACTCCTGCGGGCTGCGGTGGGGCATGGCGGCCCGCCAGGAAAACGCCACGGCCGAGTCTGCGTCCCCGAGCGACGCAATCGATCCAGGACACAGTGTAGGGCCACTCGCCGCCGATCCGATCATTCAGCTCCCAGAACGCATCCAGGTGGCCGAAAGGGATGCCTTCGGTCAGCATCAGCTCGTTGTTCGCAGGAATCATGCGCAGGCGCACCCGCGTGATCAGTCCGGTCAGTCCGAGGCCACCGATCGTTGCGGCAAACAGTTCCGCATTTACCGTGGGGCTCGTCAACAATCGCTCGCCGTCGGAGCGGAGCAGTTCCATCTCGAGCACGTGCCGACCAAAGGTACCCGCAACGTGGTGATTCTTGCCGTGGACATCGTTGGCGATCGCGCCGCCGACCGTGATCCATTGGGTGCCCGGCACAACCGGCAGCATCCAGCCCTGTGGTAGACACCAGCGCAGGATGTCGCCGAGCATGATGCCGGCCTCGCAATCCAGAACTCCGGTATTGCGGTCGAAAGTGATCAGCCGATCCATGCCCTGGGTCAGCAGCAAGGTACCACCGTCGTTCAGGCAGACGTCGCCGTAGCTGCGCCCGTTTCCCCATGCAAGCAGGGGGCTGTCTGTGTCCGGCAGGCCCGCGTTGCGGTCCTGCAGCTCGATCAGACGCGCATGCGTGACGCGGGGCAGGCGGTTCCAACTGGTTGGCATTTCAGATGGTCTCCGGTCGCGGGCGTGGCCAGTGAGTGGCTACCGCGGGCAACAGCGATGAAGAGGCACGGAGGATCGCGAACGGCAGGCGGTCACCATAGTCGTTCGCGTCAGGAGGTGTCCGCATGTCGCCAGCCCGTGTCCAGGGGGGTCAGCGATGGGTCGAATTGCCAGCTTCGCGGGTCGGGCTCGTCGTCCACCAATCGAGCGACCCGATCCAGGAACCGATCACGCGGGATCTCGCGAGCACCCATGTTCAGCATGTGCGGCGTTGGCGTCTGACTGTCGATCAGTGGCCAGTTCCAGGCAACCAGGTGACGACAGAGCCAGGCAAGACCTACTTTCGAGGCATCGGTGGTGCGCGAGAACATCGACTCCCCACAGAACAGGCGACCCAGCGCGATCCCATAAAGTCCGCCGACCAGTTGCCCAGAGCGCCAGACCTCGACCGAATGTGCGTAACCCGCTCGGTGCAGTTGCAGGTACGCGTGCCGCATTTCCACAGTGATCCAGGTTCCCGAGGCTCCTGCGCGGTATGCTCCGCAAGCGCGGATGACTGCCTCGAAGTCCTGGTCGAAGCTGATCTCGAACCCACCGTTGCGAATCGACTTGCGCAGGCTGCGCGGAATACGCAGTGCACCGGGCTCGAGCACGGTGCGTGGATCGGGACTCCACCACAGAATTGGCTGGCCCGCTTCGTACCAGGGAAAGATGCCCTGGCGGTATGCGCGCAGCAGGCGCGGCAGCGAGAGATCGCCGCCGGCGGCTAGCAGTCCGTTCGGATCGGTCCAGGCTTGGGATGGATGTGGAAACGGTTCTCCCACGACACCGGCGTGCAGCCATGTGATCATCCTGCGCGATTGTTCGCTCAACGGTGCCCCCGAACGTCCGGGTATACACCGGGGAGAGTGTCCGTAGGGATTGGCGGTGCCGTTTTGGCTGCGACCCTCGACATTCACGATTCCTGACGGTAGGGCGAGTGCAGCATCAGACCAGCGCAATGCGCCTCCATCATCCGGGTTTCGCGCGCACAGAAATCATCCACGGGAGACCGGAATCCAGGCGTCAGGATGGAATGCGCCGACGCCGTGGGTACGGGCAGGAACCCGCGTGGGATCTTGTGTTCACCCTGCGCACCTGGCTCGAATCTCGCCAAGCCCTCCCGGATGCAGAATTCGATGCCCTGATAGTAGCAGGTCTCGAAATGCAGATCGGGCAGATCTTCGCGGCAACCCCAGAAGCGACCGTAAAGTGTGTGATGACTTCGGTAACAAAGCGCGGCGGCGACGGTGGTACCCGATAGTTGGGCTTCGAACAGCACCACCTGCGTCCCGAGCGCGGCGGCGGTGCCTGTAAAGAAAGCCTCTGAGAGGGTGGGAATCCCCATGTGTTTTTCGAAGGTGTCCTGATAGAAGCCGTGGAAGCGCCTCCAGTCCTCCGCTTCGGCTGTGGCACCGGTCAGCACACGAAAGGTGATGCCTTGCTCGGCCACGCGCCGGCGTTCGCGCTTGACGTTCTTCCGTTTCTTGGAACTCAGGGCTGCAAGAAACGCGTCGAAATCCGTGTAGCCTCGGTTGTGCCAATGGTATTGGCATCCCATGCGTCGGATCAGTCCGGCATCCCTGGCCAGAGCTGCTTCGGGCTCGGGGCAGAACAACAAATGTACCCCGGACGCCCCGAGTTCGGTTCCTCGAGCGATCGCCGCGTCGAGCAGGCGTCGCCGCAGAGTTTCCGGATCATCAACCCGAGGGTGTACCAACAGGCGCGGGCCGGTGGCGGGAGTGTACGGCACGCTGATCACCAGTTTGGGGTAATAGGGGTGACCAGCACGTTCCCAGGCGGCCTGCCAGGCCCAGTCAAAAACGAACTCGCCGTAATTGTTCGTCTTCGCGTAACAGGGTGCGGCCGCGACCAGAGTGCCGGCATGGAAGATCATCACATGCTGGGGAAACCAGCCGTAACGCCGGCCGAGGCATTCATGCCGTTCAAGCCCCTCGAGGAAGGCATGGCGCAGGAAGGGCTCCCGGGCCCCGGTCAGGGCATCCCAGGCAACGGCATCCACCGCGCCGAGACCGTCGTGGATCTCGACGCGCAGTTCCGACATCCCGGCACTGGTCATCACATGCTCGACATTGGCCGTCACCAGAGCAGGGTCCGCTGGTTCAGGGTGTCTGTTCCAGTGGATTGTCGGTCGCCGCGATCTCCTCCGAAGTCGGCTCCGGGATAGGGGCCTGTTCCAGTGGGTTGTCCTCGAGGAAGCGCTCCGCGTCCAGTGCCGCCATGCAGCCGGTGCCGGCGGAGGTCACCGCCTGGCGGTAGATCTGATCCATCACATCGCCACAGGCGAATACTCCGGGAACACTGGTCGCCGTGGCGTTGCCCTTCAAACCGCTCTGTACCGTGATGTAGCCGTTTTCCATCTCAACCTGGCCGTCGAAGATCCCGGTGTTTGGCTTGTGTCCGATGGCGATGAATACCCCGGTCAGCTTCAGGTCCTTGGTATCGCCAGTCTCGACCTGGCGCAGGCGCATTCCGGTGACGCCGCTCGCGTCGCCAAGGACCTCGTCGAGCACGTGTTTCCATTCGATGGTGATTTTGCCGGCCTTTTCCTTCTCGAACAGATGATCCTGCAGGATCTTTTCCGCGCGCAACGCATCGCGCCGGTGAACCAAGGTGACGTGGTCAGCGATATTCGACAGATAAAGTGCTTCCTCGACGGCGGTGTTGCCTCCACCGATGACGGCCACCTTCTGCCCGCGGTAGAAGAAACCGTCGCAGGTTGCGCAAGCCGACACACCCTTGCCCTTGAATGCTTCCTCCGACTCCAGT
>SLHN01000151.1 GCA_007136145.1 Thioalkalivibrio sp. | reverse complement strand
TCAGGATGCCGCGGCCGGCCGGATCGAAATGCATCCGTTCGGTGAGATCGCGCAGGAATCCCGCGCCGTCGGTATTGTCTCCGGTCAGGGCGCCGTCGGCCTCCGACCAGATCGTGTTCACCGCGCCGGCACGATCGGCCCGGCGCGTGCGCTGGTTCACCAGGCGCCAGGCCTCCTCCTTGAACGGTACCGTGACGTTGAGTCCGCACAGTCCCTGCTGGAACCAGGCATGTACATCCGCGGCGAAATGTTCCGGGCGTCCGAGACGCGCCTCGTAGACCAGGTTCTGCGCTGTCTGTTCGGCGAACAGGGAATGGATGCGCGGCGACAGTGAGTGCCCGATCGGATTGCCGACCACGGCATAGCGGTCCGGCGTCATTGATTTCCGTCTTCGCGCAGCCATGTTGCAACCGCGCGTGCGTAGTAGGTCAGGATGCCGTCGGCGCCTGCCCGTTTCATGCCGGTCAGTGCTTCCAGCACGCAGGCCCGTTCGTCCAGCCAGCCGTTCTGGGCCGCGGCCTTCAGCATCGCGTACTCCCCCGAGACCTGGTAGACGAAGGTGGGACGCCGGAATTCATCCTTCACCCGGCGCACGATGTCCAGATAGGGCATGCCGGGCTTGACCATCACCATGTCCGCTCCTTCGGCCAGGTCGAGTGCGACCTCGTGCAGCGCCTCGTCGCCATTGGCCGGATCCATCTGGTAGGTTTCCTTGCTGCCCCGGCCCAGATTGCCGGCCGACCCGACGGCATCGCGGAAGGGGCCGTAGAAACTCGAAGCGTACTTGGCCGCATAGGCGAGGATACGCACATGAACATTGCCGCCGGCCTCGAGGGCGTTGCGAATCGCGTGAATCCGCCCGTCCATCATGTCCGACGGCGCTACGATGTCGGCGCCGGCCTTGGCATGGGAACGTGCCTGCTGCACCAGAGCCTCGACGGTGATGTCATTCATCACGTAGCCTTCGTTGTCGATGATGCCGTCCTGGCCGTGGGTGGTGAAGGGGTCGAGCGCGACGTCCGTGATCACGCCGAGTTCGGGCAAGGCCGACTTCAGCGCCCTTACCGCCCGTTGGGCCAGGCCATCCGGATTCCAGGCCTCGGCGGCGTCCAGGCTTTTCTTTTCCAGCGGTACGACCGGAAACAGTGCCAGCGCGGGAATCCCAAGTTCGACGCAGGTTTCGGCCTCGCGCAGCAACTCGTCGATGCTCAGCCGTTCGACGCCTGGCATCGATTCGACGGGTTCGCGTTGCCCTTCGCCCTCGCGGACGAAGACCGGGTAGATCAGGTCGTCGGTGGTCAGGCGGTGCTCGCGCATCATGCGCCGCGAGAAGGCATCGCGCCGCATGCGCCGCGGGCGCACGGCAGGGAAGGTTCCGGGAGTTTCCGTCATCGTGCGGGTCCTTCGTTCAGCCAGTCATGGGGCTTCAGGTAGCGTTCGTAGAGAACGGCCTCGGGCGTTCCCGGGTCAGGGGTCCAGTTGTACTCCCAGCGCACCAGCGGTGGCAGCGACATCAGGATCGACTCCGTGCGTCCGCCCGACTGCAATCCGAACAGGGTACCGCGGTCGTAAACCAGATTGAACTCCACGTAGCGTCCGCGTCGGTACAACTGGAACTGTCGCTCGCGCTCTCCGTAGGCCAAATCCCGGCGTCGCTCGACGATCGGAGCATAGGCCTGCAGGTAATGCTCGCCGACACTCTTCATGTACCCGAAGCAGTGCTCGAAGCCATCTGCGTTCAGGTCATCGAAGAACAAGCCGCCGATGCCGCGAGGCTCATTGCGGTGTTTCAGGAAGAAGTACTCATCGCACCACTTCTTGTGTGCGGGGTAGACCTCCGGTCCGAAGGGGCGGCAGGCGGCCTCCGCGGACCGGTGCCAGTGGATGCAGTCCTCGTCGAATCCATAATACGGGGTCAGGTCGAAGCCGCCGCCGAACCACCAGATCGGCGGCTCTCCCGCCTTTTCCGCGACGAACACCCGCACGTTGGCGTGTGATGTCGGAACGTAGGGGTTCCTCGGGTGGATGACGAGCGATACGCCAGCGGCCTGGAACGAGCGGCCCGCGAGTTCCGGTCGGTGCGCGGTGGCCGATGCCGGGAGCCCCGGCCCCATCACGTGCGAGAAGTTGACTCCGGCCTGTTCGAATACCCCGCCATCGCGCAGAACCCGCGAGCGCCCGCCGCCGCCCGCCGGGCGGGTCCAGGCGTCCTCGCGGAAACGCTCGCTGCCATCGAGGGCCTCCAGTCCTGTGCAGATATCGCTTTGGAGGCGCTCAAGAAAACTGAGCACGGGTTCGATCTGGAATTCGTCTGAGTTCATTGCCAGGTCTCTTGAAAGCAGGAAATCATTGCCTATCGGCTGCCGGCCGATTTGGATTTCGTGTGATCTCCGGCCCGCCACGGATCCAGGCACCAGTCCGGATATCCCTTATGGTGCTTGGCGCATCGGCACCCGCGCAGCGCAGGTCCAGAATGGCGTCGATTTGTCCGTCGAAAGCGGACTGCACGCAGCTGCTTTCGCGACAGGGTGGCTCTCCGGACAGGTTGGCGCTGGTCGACACCAGCGCCGAACCCGAGGCAGCGCAGAGCGCCCGAACCCCGGGGTGAGCGGTTACCCGAACCGCCAGCTGCGTGTGTGCCCCGCGCAGCCATGGCGGACAGCTCGCGCGTGCCGGCCACAGCCAGGTGTGGGGACCCGGCCAGGTGGCTTCGGCGCGTGCCTGCAGCTCCGACGGCACCGGTTCCAGCCAATAAGCGATGCGCGACAGATCGTCGGTGATCACGATCAGCCCCTTGTCCGCCACCCGGTTCTTGAGCGCGAGCACGCGCTCGCAGGCCGTGGCGTCGGACGGGCGGCACCCGAGTCCGAACACCGCCTCGGTGGGGTAGGCCACAACGCCTCCCCCGCGAATCACACTGGCGATTGCCCCGATGTCACTGGTGACGAGGGTTTGTCGGGATGGCTCTTTGGCGGCGGACATTTAAGCGGATCCTTGTGCTCGAATGTCTTTGCTCAGGTGCCGCTGACGACGCGCGATCCAGCTGGCCGGGAGGAATCGTCGGTCTTTCCGGTTCCCGAGGGCTTGGTGGGCTTTGTTGCGGTAGTCTTCTTCGCAGCCACCTTCTTTGCCGCGGGCTTCTTGGTGGCAACCCTTTTGGTGACCTTTTTCGCAGCCGTCTTGCCCGTTCCAGCGTTGCCGTTGCTCTTCGGCTTGCCGCTGGTCGCGCCAGTCTTGGCGGCTTTCGTGGTGGACACCTTGCCTGCGGTTTTCCCGGTGGCCTTGCCCCCTGCCTTCGCGTTTCTGCGCCCGCGCCGCTCAGGGGCCGCCGCAAGCAACTCCTGGCATTGTTCCAGAGTCAGCGTTGCCGGCTCCTGATCCTTCGGAATCTTGGCATTCTTCTTGCCGTCGGTAATGTAAGGGCCATAGCGCCCGTTGATGACCTCGATTCCCTCCGACGGAAAGGACTTGATGTATTTCTGGGCGTCCATCGCCTTTTTCTCGGCGATGATCTCCAACGCACGCGGCAGTTCCACGGTCCAGACATCGTCGTCGGGCCCGAGGGAGGCGAACTTGCGGCCATACTTCACATAGGGGCCGAAACGTCCGACATTGACCTGGACCGGTTCGCCGTCGGCGGTCTCGCCCAGTTCCCGCGGCAATTTGAACAGGGTCAGAGCTTCATCCAATGTCACCTGATCCATCTTCTGGCCAGGCAACAGGCCCGCGAAGCGCGGTTTTTCGTCGTCGTCCTTGGTCCCGATCTGCACAATCGGGCCGAATCGGCCCATGCGCACGGTGACGGGTCGCCCGCTTTTCGGGTCGGTTCCCAGCTCGCGTGACTGCACGGCCTCGGCCCGCGTCACGCTGGCGGCTTTGTCTTCCACCTGTTCCCGGAAACCGGTCCAGAAGCGTTCGAGCACCGGTACCCATTCCTTTTCACCGCGGGCGATTTCGTCGAGCTCGTCCTCGAGTTTCGCGGTGAAGTCGTAGTCGACATACCGGGTAAAATGCTGGGTGAGGAACGTGTTCACGATTCGCCCGATGTCGGTCGGCAGGAAGCGCTTGCCATCCATTTCGACATATTCGCGCGATTGCAGCGTGGAAATTATGCTGGCGTAGGTCGACGGCCGTCCGATACCGTATTCCTCCAGCGTCTTGACCAGGCTTGCTTCAGTGTAACGCGGTGGCGGTTCGGTAAAATGCTGGTCGGCGCTGATGTCGAGCAGGTCCACGACCATGCCTTCGGCCAGTTCCGGCAGGCGCCGGTCCTCGTCATCATCCTTGCCGGCCTCGTCGCGCCCCTCCTGGTAAACGGCGATGAAGCCGGCATGGCGCAGCGTGGAACCAGTCGCCCGGAAACGATGGTTGGTCGCGCCCGGAACCAGATCCGCGGCGACCGTATCGAAGGTCGCATGGACCATCTGGCAGGCCACGGTGCGTTTCCAGACAAGGTCGTACAACCGGGCCTGATCGGACGTCATCCGGTTGCGGATCTCTTCCGGCAGTCTCCTTACGGAGGTGGGGCGAATCGCCTCGTGCGCTTCCTGGGCGTTCTTGGATTTGGTCTTGTACTGGCGCGGGCTGGACGGAACATTGTCAGCGCCATAGCGCTCGCTGATCAGCCCGCGGATTTCGGCGATGGCTTCGCCGGCGAGGGTGACCGAGTCGGTGCGCATGTAGGTGATCAAGCCGATCGCGCCGCTGCCGAGATCAATGCCCTCGTACAGTTGTTGTGCGACGCGCATGGTGCGGCTGGCGGTGAAGCCCAGTTTGCGCGATGCCTCCTGCTGCAGCGTGGAGGTAGTGAACGGCGCCGCCGGGTTGCGCTTGCGCTGCTTCTTTTCGACCGACGCGACACGCAGGTTGCCGCCGGCCGCGTCGAGGAGGCGCCGCCGGGCGTCATTGGCCAATGCGTCGGAATTCAGGTCGAACTGGTCCAGTTTCTGGCCGTCGAGATGCGTCAGGCGGGCTGTGAAAGGCTGATTCTCGCGCATCGCCTGGGCGTCGATGGTCCAGTACTCGCGCGCTTCGAAGCGCTCAATCTCGTCTTCGCGCTCGCAGATCATGCGCAGTGCCGGACTCTGCACCCGGCCTGCCGAGAGGCCGCGCTTGATCTTGCGCCACAATAGCGGAGAGAGGTTGAAGCCGACCAGGTAGTCGAGTGCGCGGCGGGCCTGCTGCGCGTTGATCAGGTCCAGCGACAGGTCGCGCGGGTGGGCGACCGCATCCTGGATTGCCTTCTGCGTGATCTCATGGAAGACCACACGCCTGACCGGACGATCCCCGAGTAACGCACGCTCGCGAAGGATCTCCAGCAAATGCCATGAAATCGCTTCGCCCTCCCGGTCGGGGTCGGTTGCCAGTATCAGGGCGTCCGCCGATTTCAGCGCCTTGGCAATCGCCTGGACCTGTTTCTCGCTGCGCTCGATCACCTCGTAGTTCATGCGGAACCCGGCATCGGGATCCACGGCACCTTCCTTGGGGACGAGATCTCGTACGTGGCCGTAGGAGGCCAGGACCGTGAATTCCGGCCCCAGATACTTGCCGATGGTCTTGGCCTTTGCAGGCGATTCAACGATAACTAGATTCTTGCTCATGTTGCTCGGGACCACTCCATTTTCGCCCGGTTTCCGATGCCGCCCATAGAGGTAGATCGCCCGTTTCCGACGCGGAACCGTAGCTGCGCGTCGACCCTGCGCGGTCGGCGCCAGCGGGCGCGGGGCGTGGGTTCTCGGGTATTCAGTGCAGAAACGCGGCCAGAGATGGTGCTCTCTCGGCCATGACTACCTCCTCCAAACGTGAGTAGGCGATACTTTCGTCGGGTTGATTGAACAGCACCATCAGCACGATCCATTTCAGTTGATCTATGTCGATTTCCTCGGCGTCGAGTTCCATCACGCGGTCGATGACCAGCTCGCGAGTCCCAGGCGTCAAGAGTCCGTTCTGTTCCATGAACACGAGAAAACCGCGGGCAGTGAGATCCAGACGATTCTGCTCGTCGAACGTGTACACGCGCTGGGCGGCTTCGGACCCAATTCGCGCCGGGACCGGTTCCTCGCTGACCAGTCGGTCCAGCCAACCCAGGGCGCGGTCGATGTCGGAGGGCGGAAAACCCGCCTCATTGAGTCGGAGTTCCAGATCCTGACGGTCGGGTTCGTTGTCCGTGTCATCGTCCATGTAGTGCTCGAACAGATACATCAGCACGTCCAGCACGTTTTCTTTCATGTCTTGGGGAATCCTGCATCGAGGCGCTGGTAGCGCCCGTGGCTGAGTAAGGCCACGCGGCCATTGAGTTCCAGTAAAACCAGAATGGAGGAAAGCGCTTCCACGGTCAATCCGGTGCGTTGCAGCAATTCATCGAGCGCGACTGGATCGAATCCCATCAGGGTCAGCACGCGCTCGTGTTCCGGGTCGATGTCTGCCGCGTCGGCAGGTGCCTCGGCGGCGGCCGTGGGTGTCCCAGCCACACCCAGCCAATCGGCCAGATCCTCGAGGATATCATCGGGAGATTCAACCAGCTGGGCGCCGTCTCGAATCAGTCGGTGGCAGCCACGGCTGACCGGGCTGAGGATGGACCCGGGGATCGCGTATACCGAGCGCCCCTGCTCGGCGGCCAGGCGTGCGGTGATCAGGGAGCCGCTACGCAGAGCGGCCTCGACAACGAGAGTGCCCAGCGCCAAGCCGCTTATGACCCTGTTCCGCTGCGGGAAATGACCGGGGCGCGCCAGTGTGCCTACCGGCCATAGCGACACCAGGAGCCCGTGGTCGGCGATCTTGTGCGCGAGGCGACGGTGCGCGGAAGGGTACACTCGGTCGGGACCAGTGGCCACCACTGCCAACGTCCTGCCATCGTGGACCGCCAATGCTCCATTGTGGGCCGCTCCGTCGATGCCGATCGCAAGGCCACTGGTCACGGTCAGGCTTGCCTCGGTCAGGGCGCGCGCGAAACGTTCCGCATGACGAAGCCCCTGCGGCGTGGCGTCGCGGCTGCCTACGATGGCGATCTGCGGACGGCGCAGCAGACTCGAGTCTCCGACCAGATAGAGCGCCGGCGGCGGATCTGGCAGTGAAGCAAGGAGGGGCGGGTATTCAGGGTCGTCGCGCGTCAGGATTCCATGCCGGGGATCCCGTTCCATCCAGGCCAGGTCCGCTTCGACGCCGGCCTCGCGGGTGGTCGTGGCATCGCCGGAGCGGGGCCTGCCCGCGACGCCGGCAGCCGTCCATTGGCGGGCATCCGCCTGCAACGCGGCCGCCGGCGTCCCGAAGGCTTCCAGTAGCCGTGCCACACGACGCGGCCCGAGACCCGGCGTGTGCAGCAGCCGGAGCCAGTCTTCCAGCCGTTCCCTCGGCATCGCGGTCGGCGATTCAGGGATGGCGAACCTTGAAGCCTTCGCGGATGGGCCGGGTGGATTTGATCACCAGTGCGTAGGCAACCTTGTCGAAGGCCCGGAACACCATCATCGTTCCGATTTCTTCCTCGGGGAGTTGTACAACGTCGTTTGCTCTCCCGCTGATCGGGTCACGTGTCGTACGTCCCGCCTCCCAAGCGGCAAACACCTGCCCGTTCCGCACGCCATCACGGCGTCCCAGGTTGATCACCGCCGCCTGATAGGTACCGATCTGGCTGATCGCGTCAAAAAGCAGGATCACCTGGCCTTCCGCGTCCGGTGGGGGGCGGCTGATGTCGAACAGTAAATCCGGGTCATCATCGAACCCGATCAGGCGGTCGCCACGGATGGATTCGCGCTGTCCACTGCGAATGACCGCCGTGGCTGGTTCACCGCCCCTTATGATCTCCACCTCGCCGACGGGTATGGTGGCGATACCCAGATTCTCGCCGGTTTCGGGATCCCTGAGCACTCGGTCACGGCGGACCAGATGGTAGAGATCGTAGCGTTCGGCGTCCGGGGCATTGCGCACGTATACCTGATCGCCGGGGCCGAAGATCACCCGCTCGTCGCGAGCGGCCACAACGTAGGGAGCCGCGTCGAGCGTCTCTGCGTCGAGCACGCGTGGGCGGAACATGAAGGTCTGCAAGGCCGAAATCGGGAACGGATCGTCATCCAATGCCTCGATTCGTATTCGTGGCACCAGATCGACAGTCACCCGTGGGCGATCCTCGACGAACTGGATGGTCAGCACATCCCCAGGGTAGATCCGGTGAGGATTCCGTACCTGCGGGTTGAGCAGCCAGATCTCCGACCAGTACCAAGGGTCGCGCAAGAAGACATTCGCGATATCCCAGAGGGTGTCACCTTCCTTGACCACGTACTGCGTCGGCGCGCTTGCGCGGAACCGCGTTTCGGGTGCCGGATCGGGTGCATGGGCCGGTGCTGGCAACGGGGTTGGATCCATGACCGACGCCCGTGGAGCCGAGGGGGCAGTGGCCTCTGGTGCTACGGGCTCCGTGACCGTGGCGCAGGCAGCGAGCCCCGCTGTCAGCAGGAAAATGATGCCCGTTTGGCGCATCAACGCCGCAGCCCGTGCGTAGACCATCGATTCTCTCCCCCTGATTCCTGTTCTGGCATCAGACCCTCTGCCAGTGCGACCCTCGTACGGCAGGGGCAGGTTGCTTCCCGCCATCCAGCTGCGGCCCCGAATGTTCATCGCAGCGCGCGGTCGTATTCCTGTAAGCGCGAAATTGACCGCGCCTGAAAACGGCTCTCTCGTAAAGAGAGGCGTCGAACCAATATAATACGCCTACCGGCCCGGGGTCTTGACCCACCCCGGTGAAAGTTAGCAGAAAAACAGTACTTGCACAGCATTTCAGATCGAGGTCCGACCCATGGCATTGAGAGACATTCTCCATTTTCCCGACCCCCGGCTGCGGCTGCGTGCAAGCCCGGTTGCGGTCGTGGACCAACCCATACGTGCTCTCGTCGACGACATGTTCGAGACCATGTACGCAGCGCCCGGGATCGGCCTTGCGGCTACCCAGATCAATGTTCAGAAGCGCATCATCGTGGTGGACGTGTCGGAAGATCAGAGCAATCCCTTCTGCCTGATCAATCCGGAAATCCTCGGCAAGGATGGCGAGGAGGAAATGGACGAAGGTTGTCTGTCGGTCCCCGGCTTCTACGAGACGGTCAGGCGCGCGGAGCGCGTGCGAATCCGTGCTCTGAACCGGGATGGCCAGCCTTTCGAGCTGGAAGCCGACGGTTTACTCGCCGTCTGCATTCAGCATGAGATCGATCATCTCGATGGCAAGCTGTTCGTCGATTACATCTCGACGCTCAAGCGCAACCGAATTCGCAAGAAGCTGGAGAAGCAGGCTACGCGGCAACCGGTGGAGGCCCCGGTGCTGACGGGTGCCGCGGCCGGTCGTTGATGACCCGCGGCCGCCGCATCGTATACGCCGGGACCCCGGAATTCGCGGTCCCGGCCCTGGAGTCATTGATCGATTCAGGGCACCGTCCGGTTGCGGTCTACACGCAGCCGGATCGCCCGGCGGGGCGTGGTCGGAAAGTGACTGCCAGCCCGGTCAAGCGGGTTGCCGTCGCGGCAGGAGTCCCGCTCCTGCAGCCGGCCTCACTGAAATCCGATGAGGTCCAGGCCGAGCTGGCCGCGCTGGCTCCCGACCTACTGATCGTAGCGGCATATGGGCTGATTCTGCCTCCCGACGTACTGGCTATCCCCGCGCTTGGGGGCCTGAATATCCATGCGTCGCTCCTGCCGCGCTGGCGCGGTGCGGCACCGATACAACGGGCGATACTGGCCGGGGACCAAGAGACTGGGGTTTGTCTGATGCGAATGGAGGCAGGCCTGGATACCGGTCCGGTGTTCGCGTGCTCCCGCCTGCCACTGGATTCCGGTGCCACCGCGGCCAATGTCCACGACCGGTTGGCCCGGATGGGCGCGGAGCTGTTGCTCGAAAACCTCGATGCGATTCTCGACGGCTCCCTGATTCCCGAGCCGCAATCCGAGAATGGTGTGCTCCACGCACGGAAGATCGATAAGGCCGAGGCCTGGATAGACTGGAACGAGACGGCACATGCGATCGATTGTCGCGTGCGCGCATTCAACCCCTGGCCAGTGGCGCAAACCCGGATCGGTAGCCGGATCCTTCGCGTGCATCGTGCGGAACCGCTACCCGACGCCGACCGAGCGGGAACCCCGGGGACCATCATTGCCGTGCGTGGCGGAGGTGTCGAGGTTGTTACCGGACGCGGCATTTTGCGCCTGCTGCTGGTGCAGTTGCCGGGTCGCAAACCTATTCCCGCCGATGCGTGGGCTCACAGCGAGGATCTGCCGGGGCAACGTCTCGGGGGCGGTGGATGAGTTCCGGCCGGGCCGCGCGGGCTCCCCGGCGTCAGTGCCTTGCAGTTCTGACCAGAGTCATTCTCAAGGGCGAGTCGCTCACCGTGGCTCTGATCGATGAGACCGCGGATCTGCCAGCGCGCGAGGCGGCCTGGACTCGCGCGCTGGCGTACGCAACGGTGCGCTGGTATATCCGGCTCGAGGCGATGGTCGAGTGGATGCTGGAGCGTCCACTGAAGTCTCGTGATGCGCTGGTGCGCGTGCTGCTTTGCCAGGGGCTTGCGGAGATTTTCCACTTTGGTACACCTGATCACGCGGCCGTGCGTGAGACAGCGGAGCTGACACGAGCAATCCAGCGGCCGGGTGCCGTCGGTCTGGTCAATGCGCTGCTGCGCCGGGCCTTGCGTGAACGCGGAGCGCTCTCAGTCTTGATGGACCGCAGCCCGCGAACGCGTTACGCCTGCCCGGCCTGGCTCGTCAGGGGTATTCGCGGCGCGTTCCCGGATACCTGGGAGGAGGTGCTGCGGGCCTCCGTCGAGCCCGCGCCCATGACCCTGCGGGTCAACCTTGCACGTACCGACCGCGGAGCCTGGTTGCGGCGGCTGAGTCATGCTGGGCTCTCCGGTACCGCTCATCCCACTGTGCCGTCGGCCGTGACCCTCGATGAACCTGTGGACGTGGAACATCTGCCGGGCTTTTCCGAGGGGGAAGTGTCGGTTCAGGACGCGGCAGCGCAGTGGGCGGCATTGCTGCTTTCTCCGCGGCCAGGTGAACGGATTCTGGACGCCTGCGCCGCGCCCGGGGGCAAGACGGGTCATTTGTTCGAGGTGGCCGGTGGAGAGCTCGAACTGACCGCGCTGGATGTCGATGCGCGGCGCGTGGTACGCGTGGATGAGAATCTGCGTCGGCTCGGATACCGGGCGCAGTTGCACGTCGGTGACCTGGCGGATACCGAGGGCGGTTGGAGCGACGGACTTTTCGATGCGGTCCTCCTCGACGCGCCCTGCTCGGCGACCGGAGTGATCCGACGCCACCCCGACATCAAGTGTTTGCGCCGCGCCAGCGATATTCCTGCTCTGGCGGAACGGCAGGCCGAGTTGATTTCGGCGGCCTGGAAGCTCTTGCGCCCTGGCGGAAGGCTCCTGTACGCAACCTGCTCACTGCTGGCGCGGGAAAATGAAAGCGTAGTGGTTCCCTGGGTTGCTCGCACCCCCGATGCCCGAGTACTCCCGTTGTCCTTCCCCGGCGGAGTCGACCGAGAGGTGGGCCGGGCCATTCCGCTGGGTACCGATGGCATGGACGGCTTTTACTATGCGCTGTTGGCGCGCGAGGCTTGAGGCGATGCGTGGATGGTTCGGCTGGCTGCTCGCGGGGTTGCTGCTGCTGCCATCTTCCGTGATGGCTGCCGAGATCAGGCATGCGGATCACATCTGGCAGGACGACGACCGCCTTTTGGTGCGGGTATATCTCGATGTGGTGCTCCCCGATGTCCTGGTCGAAGCGCTTGCCAATGGCATTGAGGTCACACTGTTCTCCGAGGTGCGGCTCGAATACGCGCGTGGCATCCTCGGCGAACGTTTGGTGAAGGAGAGGGAGAAGAGCGTGCGGATCAGGTATTACGCGCTCAGCCGTCATTACGTGGTGACGGACCCGGACCGGCAGCGTGTCGAACTGGCGCCGACACTTGGTGATGCCCTTGAACTCCTGGCCGAACGCCTTGGCCGTGTCGTTCTTGATATCGGCCGAGAACGTCTGCGGCCGGATGTCGATTACACACTCAGCGCGCGCGTGAAGCTCGATCACGCGGCATTGCCTTTACCGTTACAGTGGGATGCGCGGCTGCGGGGTGCCTATGTGACGCAACTGGGGTGGTATCGGTGGCCTTTGCGGTAAAACGACGCTTCCCTTGGGGACTTCTGGGAATGGCTTTGCTGTTCCTGTTGTTGTTGACGTCGCTCGTGCTCATGGGAGACGCAGCGCAGAACTCCGACCGGTTCGAGCAGGTATTTCTCTGGTTGTTGGCTTTTCACGGACTGGTTCTGGTGGCGCTTGCGGTCCTGATCATTCACCAGTTCGTTCGCCTGATCGTGCAATACCGCGAGGGTGTGCCCGGTAGCCGGCTTACGCTGCGGCTCGTGGCCGGCTTCATGCTGGTCGCGGTCCTGCCGGTGACCGTGGTCTATTACTTTTCTTTCAAGTTTCTGAATGAAGGTGTTGATTCCTGGTTCGACGTTCGTGTCGACGGGGCGTTGGAGGACGCGTTGGAACTTTCCCGTTCCTCGCTTGATCTGCGCGTGCGCCAGTTGTCTCGAGAAACGCAGGAAATCATGATTCAGCTGGAGGATCTTTCGGAAGTGCTGGTACCGCTTGCGTTGAACGACGTGCGCGCCCAAATGGGTGCGCAGGAATTGACGCTGGTCGGGGCGAACAACCGGATCATCGCCTCCAGTACCGATAGTCCGATCCGACGTCTGCCGGCCCCCCCGGGTGCGGACATTCTATTGCGGATGAGCCCCGGGCAGCCGTTCACGCGTCTTGAGCCGCAAGCGGATGGTTCGCTGGTCATACGTGTCGTTGCGGCGGTAGGTGATCGCCGACCCGGCGGGGACAGCCGGATCCTGCAGGGGGTCTTTCCGGTGGACCCCAGGATGAGCGCGCTCGCGGTTCGAGTGCAGGATGCCTTTGTCGATTATCGCGAGTTCGCCTATCTCCGGGGGCCAATCAAGCAGGGTTTCATTTTCACCATGTCGCTCGCGCTGGCATTGTCACTGATGGCGGCGCTCTGGGCGGGTCTGGTCGTTGCCCGGCGCCTCGTGCGGCCGGTCACGGATCTGGCGGAGGGTACGCGGCTGGTTGCGTCGGGCGACTACAGTACCCGCTTGGCCGTGGGTCGCGATGATGAATTGGGGTTCCTCGTTCGCTCGTTCAACACCATGACGCGAAGGCTGCACGAGGCGCGTGAGGAGGCCGAGAGCAATCGGCGGTTGCTCGATGCGGAGCGCGCTTATCTCGAGAGTGTACTGCAGCATTTGCGCTCCGGGGTCCTGGCGCTGGACGGCAGTCTGCGCCTGCGCACCGCCAACGCTGCCGCTTGCCAGATTCTCGAGTGCGACATGTGTGCCGAGTACAACCGATTTCTGTCGGAATTCGACGAGGAGTGCCCGCTGGTTGGGCAGTTTTTCGACGCAATCAGCGACGCCTTGGTACGGCGCGAACAGGAGTGGTCACGGGAGGTCGTGGTATTCACGCGTTCGGGTCGCAAGGTCCTGATGACCCGCGCGGTCTGGCTACCCGACCCTGGGAACAATCGGGGGCTGCACGCGATTGTTTTCGATGACATGACCGAGTTCCTGCGCGCCCAGCGTGATGCGGCCTGGGGGGAAGTGGCACGGCGGCTTGCGCACGAGATCAAGAATCCGTTGACGCCGATTCAGCTATCGGCGGAGCGGTTGGCGCGACGCCTTGGCAATACCCTCAACGGCACGGAACGCGAGATGCTGGAGCGGGCCACCCGGACCATCGTGCAGCAGGTCGAAGCCATGAAGACCCTGGTCAACGCCTTCCGCGATTATGCCCAGGCGCCGCGTCTGGCGCTCGCGCCACTGGACTTGAACGGTCTGCTGCGCGATGTGTGCGAACTCTATGAGGGTGATGGCCATGTTTCGCGGGTTACGCTGGATCTCGCGCCGAAGGTTCCAAGTATACGGGCCGATGCGGGACGCCTGCGCCAACTGCTGCACAACCTGATCAAGAACGCGCTTGAGGCCGTGCAAGGGCAGTCCGATGGTGAAGTCCGCATCACCACCGAGAGCATCGCCGACGGCCATGGGCATCGGGTTGAGCTACGGGTGGCCGATAATGGTCCCGGCATCCGTCCCGACTTCCTGGAACGTATATTCGAGCCCTACATAACGGACAAGCCCCGGGGTACCGGGTTGGGGCTGGCGGTCGCGCAGAAGATTGTCGAGGAGCATGGCGGTATCATTGAATGCCATAATCAGGCTACGGGCGGTGCCGTTTTCGTGATCCGGATTCCCGGCATTCCGGGCGGCGACACCGAACGTGTCGGAGACGAGCACGCATGAGCGGACCTTACATATTGGTGGTGGACGACGAGCCGGATATTCGCATGCTGTTGCGCGATGTTCTGGAGGACGAGGGTTACGAGGTTGCTCTTGCGGGGTCCGTCGCCGAGGCCAAGGTCGCGCGCCGTCGCAGGCGCCCCGATCTGATCCTCCTCGACGTCTGGATGCCCGATGGCGATGGGGTCAGCCTATTGAAGGAATGGAGTGACGAGGACGGGCTCCCGTGCCCGGTGGTGATGATGTCGGGACACGGGAACGTGGAAACCGCTGTGGATGCCACGCGGCTCGGCGCCTACGACTTCATCGAGAAGCCGCTCTCGATCGACAAGCTGACCATTACCCTGAGCAATGCTCTGGAGTCGGATCGACTGCACCGCGAAAACCAGGGTTTGCGGCGGCTCGGGGGTGCGATTGCCGAACCGGTAGGCGACAGCGCCGTGATGAACAACCTGCGTGATCAGGTCCAGCGTGTGGCGCAGCACGACACATGGGTACTGATCTCGGGGGAGGCGGGTGCGGGAAAACAGACCTTCGCACGCTATTTGCACGCGCGCAGCGCCCGACGCGACAATGCTTTCATCGTTGTTGCGGTCGGCTCGCTCACCGGTGAGGAATCCGTTGCCGAGCTTTTCGGCACCGAACAGGGTGATCGTGTGCGCTTTGGTCTGCTTGAACAGGCCGCGGGGGGTATTCTGTTTCTCGACGAGGTGTCCGAGATGGACTTGCAGACGCAGGGACGTCTGTTGCACGCGCTGAATACCCAGCGGATCATCCGCATCGGCGGCAATCAGCCGATTGCCGTGAACGTCCGCGTGATTGCCGCAACCAAGCAGGACCTCTCCGAGGCTGTGAGCGAGGGTCGCTTCCGCGAGGACCTCTTTTACCGATTGAACGTGTTGCCATTGAAGATTCCGCCACTACGGGAACATCTGGAGGACATCCCGGAATTGCTGGACTATCACATGGCACAGCTGCATCAGCAGGAGGGTCTTCCGATCCGACGGTTTCAGGCGCCGGCGCTGGAAAGGCTGCATCGCTACCACTGGCCCGGCAACGTGCGCGAGCTGCGTAATTTCGTGCAGCGCCTGATGATCCTGGGTTCAGGGGATGAGATTACCAGTGACGAGGTAGAACGCACGCTCTCCGGGCAATCGTTGCACGAAGTCGATTTCGACGAGGCCAACCTTTTCCCGGATCTTCCCTTGCGCGAGGCTCGTGAGCAGTTCGAACGGCAGTACCTGATTCATCAACTCGAACGCAGCGAGGGCAACATGACCCGGCTCGCGGAACGGGTTGGTCTGGAGCGGACACATTTGTACCGCAAGTTCAAGACACTCGGGATCGACCCGAAGCGGCTGAAGACGGAACCCCAGGCCAGGGAATGAAGCGGGTTGTGATCGTTGGCGCGGGCCAGGTTGGTCAGTCGCTGGCCGAGGCCTTGAGCGGTGACGGGCACAACGTCACCGTGATCGATACCCGCCGTGATTGCCTCGAGGCGATCGAGAGCCATCTGGATGTCCGAACCGTCAACGGCTTTGGTTCCCACCCTGGGGTGCTGGAAGCAGCCGGGGCACGGGATGCCGAGATGCTGATTGCGGTCACCGATTCCGATGAGGTGAATATGCTTGCGTGCCAGGCTGGCGCGACCCTGTTCGGGATCGGTACGAAAATCGCCCGGGTCCGCGAGCGGAGCTACCATGAGAATCCTCGGCTGTTCGCGCCGGATGCGGTCCCGGTGGACATGCTGATATCCCCGGAGGCGATCGTGACCAGCCAGATTCAGCGCCTACTGGAACATCCGGGAGCGCTGCAGGTGCTGGATTTCGCGGACGGACTGGTATCTCTGGTGGGCGTACGCGCATATTACGGGGGGCCACTGGTTGGGCACGAGCTCCGCAATATTCGTACCGATATGCCGGGTATTCAGGCCCGTGTCGCCGCGATCTTCCGTCGTAACCAATCCATTGCCCCCGACGGCCACACGGTGATAGAGGCGGATGATGAGGTTTTCTTCGTCGCCGCGAAGAAGAACATCCGTGCCGTGATGTCGGAATTGCGCAGGTTGGAAAAACCTTACAAGCGAATCCTGATCGGCGGCGGAGGAAACATCGGCCGGCGTCTTGCGGAGGCACTGGCCGAGCGCCACGAGGTCAGTGTCATCGAGCGCGAACCGCAGCGAGCGGGTTATCTCAGACGGGAATTGCCGGAGGACACCCGTGTGCTGTCAGGCGACAGCTCCGATGATCGTTTCCTGGATCATGCCGGTATCCAGGACATGGACGTGTTCTGTGCGGTCACCAACGACGATCAGGCCAACATTTTCTCGGCCATGCTGGCCAAACGTCGGGGCGTACGCAAGGTAATGGCATTGATCAACCGGCCGGGTTACGTCGATCTGATGCAGGACAGCTCAATCGACATTGCGCTGTCTCCGCAACAGGCGACCATCGGCGTCCTTCTGGCGCGGGTGCGAGAAGGGGGAACCGCCACCGTGCACAGCCTGCGCCGGGGGGCGGCGGAAGCGATCGAGACGGTCGTCAATGGCGACGCCGGCAGCTCCCGAGTGGTGGACCGACGGATTGACGCTCTGCGTTTGCCCAAGGGGGCCAGCATTGGAGCAATCGTCCGGGAACGGGAGGTTGTCATCCCCCATCATGACACTGTGATCCGAGCCGGAGACCATGTCATCCTGTTCCTGACGCATCGTGATCGCCTTAAGGCGGTGCAGCGGCTTTTCCAGCCGGGTCGGCGTTTCTTCTGATTCGGTATCCGCCGCGGCGAGGCGACTGACCCTGGGCGACTGGCGCGCGTCGCTGCCAAAACGATGTATAACTCTCGAGAGGTGCCAGATGGCCGATATGATCAAGCGCTTCGAGACCATGCTGGAAGCGGGACAGGATTCTCCGATGCTACGCCTCTCCCTCGGCAATGCCCTGGTTGCCGCTGGAAGACTCAATGACGCCATCGTGCATCTGGAGCAGGCGATCGAGCAGGATCCGGGCTATTCCGCTGCCTGGAAGCTGTTGGCGCGCCAGCTTCTCGCAACCGGCGACGCGGCCCGCGCGCTAAGGACCTGCGAACAGGGAATTGCCGTAGCGCAGGGGAAGGGGGACCTGCAGGCTGTTCGGGAAATGGAAGTCTTCGCCCGACGAGCCCGGAAACAGCTGGAATTGCCGCCAGCCAAGTCATGAGCGAGAGCCAGGCGAATCGACCAGTCAGCAACGCAGGCCAGGCCTATCAGGCGCCGCTGACACGCACGCATTTCAGCCCCCGCTACTGGGGAACGTGGGCCGGACTCGGGATGCTGTGGCTATTGCATCGGTTACCGCGATTTTTGCTTCGTGGACCTGTCGCTGCGCTGGCGTGGTTGTTGCGCATCGGTTCGCCCAAACGCCGACGGATTGCGGCAATCAATCTGTCCTTGTGTTTCCCCGAGCTGACCACAGAGCAGCGCGACGGGCTGCTACGCGACCATTATCGGTCCTCGGCACGCAGCATGCTCGACTACGGTATGCTCTGGTTCGGTTCCCCGGACACCCACGCCGCGCGCATCCGGTTGGTTGGCGATGAGTATTACCAGCGCTTGCAGGAACGCAAGACTCCGGTGATCGTGCTGGCGCCGCACTCGGTGGCGCTCGATCACGGTGGGTTGCGGATGAGCCAGATTCATGACGGTGTTTCCTTCGCCAAGCCGATACGCAATCCGGTGGTCGAGTGGATCAATCACCGTTCCCGAACCCGTTACTCCGGCGACATCTTCACCCGGGAGCAAGGATTGCGGCCGGCGATTCGACAGATCAGGAAAGGGCGGTTCTTCTACTACCTGCCTGATGAGGATCTCGGAGAGGAGGGTGCGGTTTTCGCCGATTTCTTTGGGGTGCCCAAAGCTACGCTGACCGCGCTTGGGCGCCTCGCGCGTCTCACCGGGGCGGCTGTACTGCCGAGCTTCGCGTTCTACGATCAAGCCCGGGACGAGTATGTTCTGAAGCTGTGGCCACCACTGGAGTCGTTTCCCGATGGCGACAAGGAGGTGGATGCGCGCGCGATGAATGCCGCGATCGAGGCGGCGATCCGGGAACACCCGGCCCAGTATCTGTGGACCATGCGGATTTTCCGGACCCGCCCCGCAGGGAGCACACAGCCCTATCGAGAGGGTCCGGGAAAGTCGCGGTCGCTCGGTGCTCCGAGGTGGAAACTGTAACATTGGGTCGATTACGCTGAAGGGATGGTAGCGAAGGTACTGACGATCAAGCCGGCCCGACTGCATCAGCCGGTCGGTCCTGTGGCACGCCTCCTGATGCGCAAGCGTCTCGCGATCGCGGATTCCCTGCTCGAAAGTCTCGATGATCCCGAGGCTGTGCACGAGTTCCGCGTTGCGATGCGCCGGGCGCGAAGCATAGAGAAGGCCTATCGCCCGCATCTGACTGACGTCGTGAGTCGCAAGCTACGCCGCCGACTCAAGGAGGTCGTGGCCGCAACAGGTGCGACCCGGGATACCGAAGTTCAACTGGCGCAGTTGGCACAGCGCTGCGTGGATCCCAAGCCTCACCACCGGCCTGGGCTGGAGTGGCTGCGCGAGCGGCTGGAGCAGCGCCTCGAAGCGGAACGCAGGCACTTGAAGGCCACGCTCGCCGAGCGTTTCCGCCTTGTCCACAAACCTCTGCGCGCGCGACTCAAGGCCCGAAGCAAAGTTGCGCAACCCGGATTCGCCGAGGTGACCGCGGGCCTGTTGCTGGAGGTCGCCGGGGATTTTTCGACTCGCTGTGCGCAGATTCTCGACGACCCGTCGGAGGAGCCGCTACACACGGCACGGATCAGCGGCAAGCGTCTTCGCTACCTGCTCGAGCCGTTGACGCTGGCCTTGCCAGGGGCTGCCGAGCAGGTTGCCGCGCTCAAGGTGCTCCAGGACCTGCTCGGCGAAATCCACGATCTGCAGGTTTTCGGGCAGGAACTCGCCGCGGCTTCGGAAGAGGCGGGGGCGGCACGCATGCGCCGCCTGATCGAGATGTCGCTGGCCTTGCCGCTGGATGACCCGGAACTCGAGCGGGCACGGCAAGAAGAT
>SLHN01000233.1 GCA_007136145.1 Thioalkalivibrio sp. | reverse complement strand
TATCGTCAACGGCACCGAGCGAGTCATCGTTAACCAGATGCACCGCTCGCCGGGCGTGTTCTTCGACCACGACCGTGGCAAGACCCACTCGTCGGGCAAGCTGTTGTACTCTGCCCGCGTGATTCCTTACCGTGGTTCCTGGCTGGACTTCGAGTTTGATCCCAAGGACTGCATCTTTACCCGCATCGACCGTCGCCGCAAGCTGCCGGTGACCATCCTGCTGCGCGCCCTGGGCATGGAAGAAGAGCAGATTCTTGACTACTTCTTCGAAAGGACCAAGGTGACCCTGCGCAAGGGTGATGCCAAGATCGACCTGGTTCCGGCGCGCCTGCGCGGCGAGAGCGCCCTGTTCGATATTGTTGACAAGGAAGGCAACGTCATTGTTGCCCGCGAAAAGCGCATCACGGCCCGCCACGTCAAGCTGATTGACGAGGCCGGGGTGACCACGCTGGACGTGCCCGACGACTACCTGCTTGGCAAAATCATTGCCCACAATATTGTCGACGGCGAGACTGGCGAGCTGGTTGCACGCGCCAACGACGAGATCACTGAGGCCACGCTCGAGGCCATGCGCGAGGCCAAGGTCAGGCGCTTTGATGTGCTCTACGTCAATGACCTGGACCAGGGGCCGTACGTATCCAACACCTTGCGCATTGACCCCACCGCCAGCGAGCTGGAAGCGCTGTGGGAAATCTACAAGATGATGCGCCCAGGTGAGCCGCCGACCAAGGAAGCGGCCCAGAATCTGTTCAAGAATCTGTTCTTTACCGAAGAACGCTATGACCTGTCGGCCGTGGGCCGGATGAAGTTCAACCGTCGCGTCGGCCGCAAGGAAATCACCGGCTCGGGCGTGCTTGACCAGGAAGACATCCTGGCCGTGCTCAAGGTGCTGATCGATATCCGCAACGGCAACGGCACGGTGGACGATATCGACCATCTGGGCAACCGCCGCGTGCGTTCGGTCGGCGAAATGGCCGAGAACGTCTTCCGGATCGGCCTGGTGCGCGTTGAGCGCGCAGTTCGCGAGCGCCTGAGTGTCGCCGAGAGTGAAGGTCTGGCGCCGCAGGATCTGATCAACGCCAAGCCGGTGGCTGCCGCGGTCAAGGAATTCTTCGGCTCCTCGCAGCTGTCGCAGTTCATGGACCAGAACAACCCGCTGTCGGAAGTCACCCACAAGCGCCGCGTGTCGGCCCTTGGCCCGGGTGGCCTGACCCGCGAGCGCGCCGGTTTCGAAGTGCGCGACGTGCACCCGACTCACTACGGTCGCCTGTGTCCGATTGAAACGCCGGAAGGTCCGAACATTGGTCTGATCAACTCGCTGGCCACCTACTCCCGGACCAACCAGTACGGTTTCCTGGAAACGGCTTACCGCAAGGTCATCGACGGCAAGGTCACCGACGAGGTCGAGTATCTGTCGGCGATTGAAGAAGGCGACTACGTGATCGCCCAGGCGAATGCCGATCTGGATAGCGATAACCGCTTCAAGGAAGAGCTGATTCCCTGCCGCTACCTGGGTGAATTCACCCTGAAAGCGACCAGTGAAGTCGACTACATGGATGTCTCTCCGCGTCAGATCGTCTCGGTGGCCGCCTCACTGGTACCGTTCCTCGAGCATGATGACGCCAACCGCGCCCTGATGGGCTCGAACATGCAGCGCCAGGCCGTGCCCACCCTCAGAGTCGACAAGCCACTGGTTGGCACCGGCATGGAGCGCGCCGTCGCTACCGACTCGGGCGTGACCACCAATGCCCTGCGCGGCGGTGTGGTTGATCAGATCGATGCCGGACGTATTGTCGTACGCGCCAACGAAGATGAAGTCGGTGAAGATGATCCGGGCGTGGATATCTACAATCTGGTCAAGTATCAACGCTCGAACCAGAACACCTGCATGAACCAGCGTCCGCTGGTCAAGGTTGGTGATGTGGTGGCCAAGCGCGATGTCCTGGCCGACGGCCCGTCGACCGACCTGGGCGAGCTTGCCCTCGGCCAGAACATCCTGGTGGCGTTCATGCCCTGGAACGGTTACAACTTCGAAGACTCGATCCTGATTTCCGAGCGCGTGGTCAAGGAAGATCGCTTTACCTCGATTCATATCGAGGAACTGACCTGCGTGGCTCGCGATACGAAGATGGGCACGGAGGAAATTTCGGCAGATATTCCGAATGTCGGCGAGTCGACACTGGCTAAACTTGACGAGTCTGGTATCGTCTTTATTGGTGCCGAGGTCAAGGCTGGTGACATTCTGGTCGGCAAAGTCACGCCCAAGGGCGAGACTCAGTTGACCCCCGAAGAGAAGCTGCTGCGCGCGATCTTCGGCGAAAAGGCGTCTGACGTAAAAGACACGTCTTTGCGGGTGCCCACCGGCATGGACGGCACAGTGATCGATGTTCAGGTCTTTACCCGTGAGGGGGTGGACAAGGATGCACGCGCCATTGCCATCGAGAAAGACGAAATCCGCCGGGTACGCAAGGACCTGGACGATCAGCTCCGGATCATGGAAGGGGCCATTTTTGCTCGACTTGAGTCCATCCTGGTCGGTCAAATTGCTGACAAGGGTCCAGCCGGAATCAAGAAAGGCGACAAGGTGACCGCCAGCTATCTGGCCGACCTCAAGCACGATGACTGGTTCAAACTGCGCATGCGCGACGATGAGGCCCAGGACATGCTCGAACGGGCCGCCCGCCAGATGGAAAAGCAGCGCAAGCTTTTCGACAAGCGCTTCGAGGAGAAAAAGGGCAAGATCACCCGCGGTGATGACCTTGCTCCAGGCGTATTGAAAATGGTCAAGGTGTACATGGCCGTCAAGCGCCGCATGCAGCCTGGTGACAAGATGGCCGGCCGACACGGCAACAAGGGTGTGATTTCGAACATTGTGCCAGCCGAAGACATGCCTTTTACTGCCGACGGTGAGCCGGTTGACATCGTCCTCAACCCGCTGGGCGTACCTTCGCGCATGAATATCGGTCAGGTGCTCGAAACCCACCTTGGCTGGGCCGCTCGCGGCCTGGGCAAGAAGATCCAGGGCATGATCGAGGCCAAAGAAAAGGTCGACAAGGTTCGCGGCTTCATCGGCGAAATTTACAACTCCGATCGTCAGCGTGTCGACATGAGCCAGTTTTCCGACGAAGAAGTGATGGAGATGGCCGACAATCTGAGCGGCGGCGTACCGATGGGTACACCGGTGTTTGACGGCGCGGACGAGACCGAAATCAAGAAGCTACTGAAGATGGCCGATCTGCCCGAATCCGGCCAGACCACCCTGTATGACGGCCGCACTGGTGATGCTTTCGATCGTCCAGTGACGGTGGGTTACATGTACATGCTCAAGCTCAACCACCTGGTTGACGACAAGATGCACGCCCGTTCGACCGGTCCGTATAGCCTGGTTACCCAGCAGCCGCTGGGCGGCAAGGCCCAGTTCGGCGGTCAGCGTTTCGGGGAAATGGAGGTCTGGGCCCTGGAGGCTTATGGTGCCGCCTATACCCTGCAGGAAATGCTCACGGTCAAATCGGATGATGTGGCCGGGCGCAACCAGATGTACAAGTCCATTGTCGACGGCAACAACCAGATGGTGGCCGGCATGCCGGAATCCTTCAATGTACTGGTTAAGGAAATCCGCTCGCTCGGCATCAACATCGAACTTGAAGAATCCTGAGTTCAGGAGGAGTTAGCAAATGCGCGACCTGTTCAATCTCTACAAGCGCCAAAACCAGATTACTGATTTTGACGCCATTCGCATCGGCTTAGCGCCGCCCGAGCTGATTCGCTCCTGGTCTTTCGGTGAAGTCAAGAAGCCGGAAACGATCAACTATCGCACCTTCAAGCCGGAGCGTGAAGGCCTGTTCTGTGCCGCTATTTTCGGCCCGGTCAAGGATTACGAATGTCTGTGCGGCAAGTACAAGCGCATGAAGCACCGTGGTGTGAAGTGCGAGAAGTGCGGTACCGAAGTGACCCTGACCAAGGTTCGCCGCGAGCGCATGGGTCATATCGACCTGGCCTCGCCGGTTGCCCACATCTGGTTTTTGAAGTCGCTGCCCAGCCGCATCGGCCTGATGCTGGATATGACCCTGCGCGACATCGAGCGTATCCTGTACTTCGAATCCTACCTGGTCCTCGACCCGGGCATGACCCCGTTGGAGCGCGGTCAGCTGCTGACCGACGAGCAGTACTACGAGGCGGTCGAAGAATACGGCGACGAGTTCGAAGCCAAGATGGGCGCCGAGGCGGTGTTCGACCTGCTCAAGAATATCGAGCTGGCCACCGAACTGGCTAAGCTGCGCGAAGACATCGCGGCGACCAACTCCGAAACCAAGATCAAGCGTCTGACCAAGCGGATCAAGCTGATGGAGGCGTTTATCGAGTCGGGTAACCGGCCCGAGTACATGATCCTTACCGTGCTGCCGGTACTGCCGCCAGACCTGCGTCCTCTGGTGCCGCTGGACGGCGGTCGTTTTGCAACCTCGGATCTGAACGATCTGTACCGTCGCGTCATCAACCGCAACAATCGCCTGCGCCGCCTGCTTGACCTGAACGCGCCGGACATCATCGTGCGCAACGAAAAGCGCATGCTGCAGGAATCGGTCGATGCACTGCTCGACAACGGTCGACGCGGCCGTGCCATTACTGGCACCAACAAGCGCCCGCTGAAGTCGCTGGCTGACATGATCAAGGGCAAGCAGGGTCGATTCCGCCAAAACCTGCTCGGCAAGCGCGTCGACTACTCCGGTCGTTCAGTGATCGTGGTCGGCCCGACCCTGAAGCTGCACGAGTGCGGCCTGCCGAAGAAAATGGCCCTGGAGCTGTTCAAGCCGTTCATCTTCTCCAAGCTGCAGCGTCGCGGTCTGGCAATGACGATCAAGGCGGCCAAGAAGCTGGTCGAGCGCGAAGAAGCCGAGGTCTGGGATATTCTCGAGGAAGTCATTCGCGAGCATCCGGTGCTTCTTAACCGCGCACCGACCCTGCACCGCCTGGGTATCCAGGCTTTTGAACCGGTTCTGATTGAAGGCAAGGCCATTCAGCTTCACCCGTTGGTCTGTACCGCTTTCAACGCTGACTTTGATGGCGACCAGATGGCCGTGCACGTTCCGTTGAGCCTGGAAGCCCAGCTGGAAGCGCGCGCCCTGATGATGTCGTCAAACAACATTCTGTCGCCAGCCAACGGCGAGCCGATCATTGTGCCGACTCAGGACGTGGTCCTGGGCCTGTACTACATGACCCGGTCGCTGCCTGGCGCCAGAGGTGAAGGCATGTACTTCTCCGGCGTTGCCGAAGTGCAGCGCGCCTATGCCAACCACCAGGTTGACCTGCAGGCCGCGATCACCACCCGTATCCGCGAATATCGCGCCGATGAGGACGGTGAGCTGCAGGAGCACATCAATCGCTACGAAACCACCGTCGGGCGCGCCCTGCTGTGGGACATCGTGCCGCGCGGTATGGCCTTCGAACTTTTCAACCAGGTGCTAAAGAAAAAGCAGATTTCGAAGCTGATCGACGAATGCTATCGCCAGCTCGGACTCAAGCACACCGTGGTCTTTGCCGACAAGCTGATGTACACCGGCTTTGCCTATTCGACCCGCGCCGGCGTGTCGATTGGCCTCGATGACTTGCAGGTGCCGCCAGAGAAGAAGGAAATTCTCGAGCGTGCCGAGAAGGAAATTCTCGATATCCAGAACCAGTACGCATCGGGTGTGGTGACTTCCGGCGAGCGCTACAACAAGGTGGTCG